>JADFSQ010000185.1 GCA_022560715.1 Bacteroidota bacterium | reverse complement strand
GCTTATAGGTCCGTTTGAAATTGGTTTAAGAAGTTGCGTTTCTTTGTCGCTCATTTGTTCCCTCTCACTGCTTCCGGCTGTGAAGAAGTTAAAATTATCATCCGGGAGCCAATTGAACAAGAGAAAAATCGTTTAAAGCGCTTGACAGTCTAACTTGCACCTGATTATATTAATGTCTTCGGAGAGGTGGCCGAGCTGGCTTAAGGCACTCGCCTGCTAAGCGAGAGTGGGGGTTATACTCCCACCGAGAGTTCGAATCTCTCCCTCTCCGCAAATGTTAAATCGTAGAGTAATGGATTGGTAATTAAAAACCTTTTAAAAAGTTCGCAATGCGGATTAAAATTCACGGGGGAAACGTTTAATATTATTGCTTTGAAAATGAAAAAATTGGCTTTAAATAAAGGATTTGACTCAGTTATAAAATTCCTTGAAATATTACATATTCTCTCTATTTCAAAAGAAAAAAGGCATTTGGCCAGTGAAGCTTTTATAACGATAAAGGAAGATGAGAAAGGAGATAGGGTTAATAAAATGTATAAATATATTTTGGAAAATTTTAATAATCAAAATTTTAGAATTACCCATTTAGCATATCAATTTAATATGAATCCCTCTGCTTTTGGGCATTTTTTTAAAAGGTGTACCAATGAAAATTTTACACAGTTTGTAATAGATTTAAGATTAGGGCATGCATCTAAACTATTGATAGATTCTGACCTTTCTATAAGCGAAATCGCTTATAAATCTGGGTTTAATAATATTGCAAACTTTAACAGACTTTTTAAAAAAAACAGGTTAATTACTCCTAAGCATTACAGAAAAAAGCTAATTAAGTCCCCCAATCTTAACTGGGAAAAACAGCTTGCCAATAGTCATCAATTTGTTCCTTCTAGTAATTAGGTAAAAGCCTATTTTTGCTAGGCGAAAACATATTGTGAATTACCCATGTTACCAACCGTTTAGGCTTAAACTCTTAACGTTCGGTTTCAGGAAAAATAAATATAGACACCGACGACTATAATACAAATTGCGATACCAGCTTGTTTAACATATTTCCAAGGTGTAATATCAACTTGTTTTGTGTATTCTTGTACATAGGCTTCTTTTCTTGGGTAGAATTTACCAATCAATAACATGATGCCTACATTTAACAGGAACAATATTGCCATGATGTCTAAAAAATGCGGATATGCTTGTGTTTCAATTAATGTTAATACAGCTTTATCTGTTATTCCAGATTCAGCAGCTTTTTCTAAAGCGGTATTTATAAAATAAGGCTGCATAAAAAATTGGCTTAAAATATACAAGACAGACCCTGAAATAATAGCTATTTTAGCTGCAATAGCTGGGACTCTTTTAGTTAAATACCCAACAACAATAATTGTTAATATTGGAATACTATATATGCCGTTTACTTCTTGTAAATAATCAAATAAACTTCCTGCATTGGCAATTAAAGGTGCAATAAACATTGCCGCAACTGCCAAAATAATTCCAAACATTTTTCCGTATTTAACAATTGTCTTTTCATCTGCATTTTTATTAATATGCTGCTTGTAAACATCCAAGCCAAATAAAGTAACCGAACTGTTCAGCACACTATTAAATGAACTTAAAATAGCACCGAATAAAACGGCAGCAAAAAAGCCAATTAGATAGTCTGGTAATACAAGATTTACCAACATTGGATATGCTGCATCTGCTGTTTCCAGACTTCCGTCAAACAAATGAAAAGCAATAATACCAGGCAGCACCACAATAAGAGGTCCTAATATTTTTATAAAGGATGCCAATAACAGTCCTTTTTGTCCTTCTTTTAAATCCTTTGCACCTAAAGCTCTTTGAATAATTTGCTGATTGGTTCCCCAATAAAATAATTGTACCAACATCATTCCTGTAAAAATGGTGTAAAATGGAACAGGGTCTGTCGCACTTCCCATCGATTTAAACTTTTCAGGATTTTCAGTAGTCAATATTGAAATGCCATCCATAATACTTCCGTCACCAATTGCCATCAAACCAAAAACAGGAATCAACATTCCACCAATTAACAATCCAATTGCATTAATTGAATCAGAAACCGCTACCGCTTTTAGCCCTCCAAAAACAGCATAAATGGTACCAATAATTCCAATACCCCAAACACAAATCCAAATGGACTGTGTGTGTGTTACGTTTAATAATTCCGGAATATTAAACATACCACTAATTGCCAGAGAACCAGAGTACAAAATAACAGGTAACAAGACCACTACATAACCCGTTAAAAATAATACAGAGGTCAATGTTTTTGTAGTGACATCAAACCGTTTTGCTAAAAATTGAGGAACGGTTGTTAACCCTCCTTTTAAATATCTTGGTAATAAGAACATAGCTGTAACTACCATAGCAATTGCTGCAAGAGATTCCCAAGCCATTACCGATAATCCGTTAGCATAGGCCGAACCATTTAGTCCAACTATTTGCTCCGTAGATAGGTTGGTTAACAATAAAGATCCTGCAATAACACCAGCAGTTAAACTACGTCCACCAAGAAAATAACCGTCAGATGATTTCTCATCCGTTTTTCGAGTTGCTAAATATGCAATGACACCTACTAAAAGTGTAAAACCTAAAAAAGAAATAATATTAAGCATTATATAAAACTTACTGTTGTACGATTAAAGACTTAAGACTCCCGCAAATTTCGGGACAGGCTGCTACGCTGAAAGAACAAAGAATCAAGACTTCATTGTAATTAATTGTTAATATATTTGTTAAAATTCATAAGATTCAATAACTCATGTTTTTTTTCTTATTGACAAAAGCAAAGTGTCAATTGTCTAAAAACCAATAGACAAACTTGTGCTGAACTTGTTTCATTATAACAAACACAATGCTCTAGCAATTTAATTAATTCAAATTTCAATTTATAATAAAGGTTTTATTTTCAATACCTATACCTTTTAAAGTAAGGGACTTCCATTCCTTTGGTAAAACAGGATTCTTTTGAACAATACCTTCCTCTGTTAAATATAAACCGCCAAACCCAAACAATACAACCTGCAGCATTCCACCGGCAGCAGTTGCAAAATAGGGATTATTACTGGTAGCAGATTCTGATAACGCTCCAAAAGGAGAACGCTTATTAGGCTCGTAACTTTCTTTAAACAATTGAAATGCTTTTTCTGCATTACCTAACCTTGCGTAAATTACTGCTAAAATAGATTTACCCATAGCAGGACCTCGCTTGTCCATTCTATGCTCGTAATATTTTAAATCTTTAAGTATAGTTTCTTTATCATTAATTATATTTAGAGGATAGGTCAGTAAATTAACATCAGCCTGTTTAATAATTTCCCCATTATATTTACTATGTTCCATTGTTGTACCGTCAGGAAATTTATGAATTATAATTTTGTCGGCAACTATACTCCAGTCTTTATTTGGCTCAATATTCAACTCTGTTGCAGCCATAACAGCAAATTGTAATGTAGTAATAGCAGAGCCATTTGTAAAAGCATTATCATCTACATTCGGAGCATACTCATTGGCACCAACAACATTTTTTATAGAGTATGAGCCATCATTATTTTTAATTGAGCGACTTACCCAATAATCTGCAATTTCTTTTAACAAAGGGTAGCCACGTTCTTCAAGCCAAAGTTTATCTTTAGTAACTCGATAATAATTCCAAAAAGCAATAGCAACATAGCTCCTAAAGTACCAACAGTAAAAATTATTGGTTCATCGATTTTTTTATATAACATAAAGATAAATCCACCGAGAGCTGGTCCTAAGATGGCCAGATAACGTATGATTTCTTGTTCTCTCTGGCGCAAAGCTTTAAACAGCAGTTTGTGCATATTCTCCAATGCGTTAATGCTCATTGTTGGCTCTGGATTATTCCCATTCATTATTCAGTTTAGCTCCCCCTTAAAGCTTCTATGACTCTTTGCATCCTTTTCCCTCCCTTATACCCTTCTAAAGATCGTTGTACCTTAAAGGTGAACCGAAGGGTTAGCTTTTCCGCTTGCCAGTCTTAGGAAGGCTTATTGCTCTCCTTTTACTTCAACAACACAATCTAGAAGACTATTTTCCCGCTATTTTCGCTGCCGCCTCTATCCATCGGGCGAGTGCTTCTCTATTTGAATATTTATAAGCTTTGAAACCATTCGCCTTTATTTTTGAAGGTATACTTCCTAGCGAACCAGTATCTCCATTTTGGTCTTTTAAATGATGAATTTGGACTGCAACTAATCCATTACCTCTTTCCAGAGATTTATCTATCTCGTAGTTGATGTATTTTCTATTAGTTACGCCATACGTTACGAAAACGACAGTTACTGAAGTATTAAGAAGCCCTTTATCAATCAAGAGCTTTATCTCTTTTACTCCTTTTTTCTTCGCATCTTCCCATAATGAAGCATCTTGGAAGCCTGCTGCAGCAGTACCAGTAATATTTGGTATGTTTCGTATCTGATTGACTTTCCAAACTTGCTTGTAATGGAAACTGAAAAAAACTCTGCGCGCCATGTTAGTCCCCTCCTTTTAATTAACACATTCGACAAATAACAAATAGACCGTAACAAGCACAATAATTGAACCATAAAACCAGCCTAATGTAACAGAAAACATAATCCTTAATTTAGATTGAACTTCAGAATCAAATCGATCAGTGTTCATATCAAATAAATTTTCAAAGGAATCTGGTCTGTTCGTTATAATCCATTGATATAATTGTCTAAATAATCGCTCTTGCTGTAAATAGTATGAATCTAGAAACCAAAATGTTAATAGAGGTATAAAGGCTAGCGTGGTATGAGTCGTGTTGCCCTTTAGAAGTAGAGAAACGACTACAAGTGTTACGGTCCAGCCCTTAATTAGGAATGAATTCCGTGCCATTCGACTAATAATGCCTTGAATGATGTCAATTTCCTTGAACAAATATGTTCTATTTTCCTCTTCCATTGTCAATCCTTTGGTATTTTTGTAATCAAGTCATCCAATTGGGGAGAGGTATAAATTTATTGTCTTCTGCAGCATTCACT
>JADFSQ010000184.1 GCA_022560715.1 Bacteroidota bacterium | reverse complement strand
GAGGCCCGCTGGCTATCACGGCAACCGGATATGGTTGGCCCGGCTCTGGATCCTCTATGATGAACAAATACAAAACACAGTTGTTGGCGGCGAAGTCTTTCAACAGCTATATATCAAATGGTTCAAAATTAACTCGTCCATTGCCCCTGACTCTCTCGGCCCTCATCGAGGTTTCGTCAAGCTGCGGATTATTTTTATTTGCCACCAAGAGCAGCAACCCCTCCGGGTTTATATTTCCGTATTGTTGCGCGTAGTCCAGAACCAGATTACGTCGATTCAATACTGGTTCGATTGCCCTCGGACTCAGGAACGCGAAGCGATCATTGAGACCTCCCCACTTCTGCCAGCTTGGAGTAATCAGATCTACCTTCTGCTGCGTTATGCTGTCATGAATCTTCTTTGCATCCAGATCATCGAGATATTGCAGGTCCGCGCGCAGTATAGCAAAAACTTCCGCCGACTCGAGATTTGCAAGCCGGATCATCTCCATAATGCGGCTTAAGCTGTGGAGTTGGTGCATAAGATTTTTCTTCAGTCCCGAAAAAATCCAACTATTGGGTTGGAAGTCAATTCCGTCGAGATCGCTAAGTTCGCCAGAAATTCGATCATCATTCTGCTTTTCAACCCAAAGCATGTCCGGATTTAGGGATATGATATTGTCCCTACTAAAGTCCACTCGATCTTCCTTGCTCCATCGTGTGTGAATACTTTTAATATGATTAACGTGCGCCACAACAGTAACTGAAATGTTATTCCTGACAAGGGGCTCAAAGATATGCTTCATGATTCAGATATGGTTTTCGTTTGCGCAGGTATGGGTGGAGGTACCGGAACAGGTGCTGCCCCGATAATTGCGCGTAGTGCAAAAGAACTTGGTATACTCACCATAGCTGTTGTAACCAAGCCTTTTTCATTTGAAGGCCAGCAAAGAATTAATGAAAAAGTAAGATTTATAAAGCATTAATTGAATACATCCATACTCAAAATTTAAATTTACTCGACGACAAAATCAAAATAAGTATCCGGAAAAGGTTCATTTTAAAGTAAAATGCCACCATTCATTTGGGTAATTTCTAAAACCACGTTTAATCATAACTGTTTGTAGAAGTTGCCGATTAGCTTTTTGCTTTTTAGTTATACCTTCATAGTTAACCCAAGATTCTACTCCAAAAAAATCATAAGGGCTTCCCATATCAAGTGCTTTTCCAGTCTGAATGTCAACGAGTGTCATATCCAAAGTACTACCTCTACTATGCCCGGATTTTGAAGCTATATATCCTTCCTTAAATAGGTTTTCTTTTTTCACATTAGGATAAAACTCTTGTTTATTTAAAGTATCATTTAAATCTTTTGCCCAACGCATAAAATGGTTTACAGCACGTTGCGGTCTATAAGCATCAAATACTTTAAGATAATAACCATTTGCTGTAAGTTCGTCTTGCACTTTTTTTAATGCCTGAGTTGCATTTTGAGAAAGAATTAATTTATTAGCTTTATAACCTTCAATTGGTTTACCAATAAAGTTATTTATTGAGTAATATCGCAACTCAATTTTAATATCCGGAATAATATCCTCTACATATACGAAACCTTTAGGTAATTGTGCAAAAGCAAAAGTGACTATAAATATTAATAAAAAAGAAAAATTAAATTTCATATCAATTCATTAATAGGCTAATTTAGAAAAATTAAATTTTAACTTATGGTTTATCCTTGGCATTTATACACTTTCGCTTTTATATTTATAGTTTCTGGTAGTTTACATTTTATGAAGTCAAAAATGTATATGCGAATTATGCCGAGATACCTTCCAAACCACAAACTGTTAGTCCATATTAGTGGTCTTGTAGAAATTATTTTGGGAATTACAATTTGTATTCCTGTATTAAAGAATCTTACAATTTATGGTATTATAGCAATGCTAACTGTATTTTTATTAGTTCATTTTTATATGTTATCTGGTAAAAAAGCATCAATTGGAATACCTAAATGGATTCTTATTTTACGTATTCCGTTACAATTCTTTTTAATATATTGGACTTACTCTCTTTTACAATATTGAAGTCATGCAAAATAGAATTGAATTCAAATTAAAGGATGCTGAAATTATATACTACCCTAATTTCTTTTCTGAAAACGAGAGTTGGCATTATTTCAACATACTTCTACAAGAAACTTTGTGGCAACAAGATAATATTACCCTTTTTGGAAAAACTTACAAGCAACCACGCTTAACTTCACTTTATGCTGATAATAATAAGTCTTATACCTATTCAAATATTACAATGCAACCACATAAACTGTCGAACACTTTAAAAGAAATAAAAACCAAAGTCGAGTCAATTACTAATGAAACTTTTACAACTTGCTTATTAAATTTATATCGTAATGGAAATGATAGTAACGGTTGGCATGCTGATAACGAAAAAGAATTGGGTAAAAATCCTGTTATAGCTTCAATTAGTTTTGGAGCAGACCGTAAATTTTATTTAAAGCACAAAACAAGAGAAGACTTAAAACATAAAATAATATTACAACATGGTAGCCTTTTACTAATGAAAGGGACTACTCAACATTTTTGGTTACATCAAATTCCAAAAACCAGAAAACAAATTGGTAAACGGATTAATTTAACTTTTAGGTATATAAAATAAAAAACCGAGATCCCTCAATCTCGGTTTTTCTAAAATTTGCTTTTTTATTACGAAGTTTGATTTAGGGTCTCTAGCACCAACAACATAATGCAAATATTAATTAATTAATCCATTGAACTAAAAACTAAATTTTAGTACAGACCAAAAGTAAAATTATATCCAAGTTCATCGATAATAAACTTCATTTATTCGATGAAATGCACTTTTTTTTAACATTTATCGATAAAAAATATGATATTATCGACGAAATGCATATTTACATTTTTAATTTTCAATGCTTAATTAATAATATTAGAATAATTTATATCTAAATACGTTACTTTTAAAAGTGCTATATTTAAAATATAATTCAAACAAATACTTATACTAATTTGTTTTATAAAATGTCCTAAATGAAACTTAAAGCATTTATCCTATTTCTTTTATATAACTCTTTTTTCTACGCCCAAGACACTATATTTAGCATCCAACAATTAAGTATAAATCAACATATTGATGGTACTTTGTTGCTGCCAAATGAAAAAGAAAAACCAAATCTTATTATAATCATTGCTGGATCTGGACCTACAGACAGAAATGGAAACCAGAACTTCTTAAAAAATAACTCACTTAAAAAATTAGCCGAGAAGCTTACCGAAAAAGGCATTGCTACATTTAGGTACGACAAACGAATCGTAAAACAAATACGACAAGGCAATGTTGATCCTAATATTAGTTTTGATGATTTTGTAATTGATGCTATTTCGGTTTTAAATTATTTCAAACTAAAAGACAATTTTAATAAAGTATATATAATTGGTCATAGTCAAGGAAGTTTAGTTGGCATATTAGCTGCTAAAGAAGGTGCAGATGGTTTTATTTCACTTTCAGGAGCTGGAAAAACTATAGATGAAGTAATAATAGATCAGATTAATAAAACAGCACCAATGTTTACACAAGATGCTGAACGTGTATTTTCAATTTTAAGAAAAGGTGATACTACTGAAGATTATCCTATAGCATTAGCATCAATTTTCAATAAAGAAGTACAGCCCTTTATGACAAGTTGGATGTATTATAATCCACAAGAAGAAATTAAAAAATTGCAAATACCAATTCTTATTATTAATGGCAGCAAAGATTTACAAGTTTCAATAGAGGAAGCTCATCTTTTAAAGGCCGCTGTAAAGAATGCCCAAATTGAAATTATTGAAAAAATGAATCATATTTTGGTCCCAATTGAAGGTAATAATTTAGAGAATTCTAAATCTTATAATGAATCTTTTAGAAAACTTTCTTTAAAACTAATCGAAATTATTGTAACATTTATTAAATAGAATTACACTAAAAGTGCAATAAAAAACATGAAAATATTTGTTTTTTAAAATGTAAATCTTTTATTTGCATTGCGTTTCATCGGTAAAATAAGCGTTTAAGCGAAAGAATTAAACGTTTAACGAATATTTAAAGATGCTTAACGATGAAATTAGAGAGTATTACCCAACTCATTTAGTTTTATGACTTATAAACCTACTATAAAAACTATGAAAAAGCCCCTAATATTAGTTTTACTACTATTTATATGCGCTTTTATCAATGCACAGGAATTCACTTTAGGCTTAAAAGGAGGTCTAAATTATTATACTATTGGTGATATTAACTCAAGAGGTGGTTCTTTACCAAGCAAACCTCCTGATGAATTATTTACACCCAATAAAGATATAGGAACTCAATTTGGGGTGTATGTAAACGTAGAGTTTGGAAAGTTATTTATTAGACCTGAACTCAATTTTGTTTCTTCTAAAAATAATTATGAATTTCCAAATAAAACATCTATTTGGAAAACCTCTAAAATAGATATTCCTATATTAATTGGATATGAAATATTTGATCCTATTACAATTTATGCAGGACCTGGTTTCAATATTTTTAATTATACAACTTTAGATGGTGTACAGGTTACGTCTTTTAGCGATGGTGGTCCTGATTTAGAAAAAACAACAATAAATATAAATTTTGGAGTAATGTTACGTTTTGGACGATATGGTATCGATTTAAGATACGAATATGGCTTAGGTGAAACAAAAGAAGAACTTTTAGATATTATAAGAAGTGAGTATGGTGTTAATTTAGTAGACTTAAGAGCTTACCAACCAAATGTTTTGAGCTTAAGCCTCACTATTGATGTACTTCGTACTGCTGATGATAACCTTGGGTGGTTTTTCTCCAATTTGTTCAGAAAAAATGTTTGTGACTGTTATCGCTAATTCATAAAATTTTAATTATTTCAATACAAAAAAAGCATCTTCCTAAATTTAGAACGATGCTTTTTTTACTAACCAACCAAAAATATAATTATTACTTTGAATAATCTTTTGGGTAACCATTAATTCCAT
>JADFSQ010000183.1 GCA_022560715.1 Bacteroidota bacterium | reverse complement strand
ACCATTTCTCCAGGGAGAGTATATAGAAACGAAGCCATTTCGGCACGATCGCATTGTTTTTTCCATCAGGTTGAAGGCTTGTATATAGATAAAGATGTGAGTTTTGCCGATTTGAAACAAACCTTGCAATATTTTACTACGGAACTATTCGGGAAATCCAAAATACGCTTACGGCCATCGTATTTTCCGTTTACCGAACCAAGCGCAGAGGTAGATGTGTATTGGGGACTTGAAACCGAAACCGATTACAAAATGACCAAAGGCACAGGTTGGTTGGAAATTATGGGTTGTGGTATGGTAGATCCAAATGTATTAGAAAATTGCGGAATAGACTCTAAAGAATATTCTGGTTTTGCTTTCGGAATGGGAATAGACCGAATTGCGTTGTTACTTCATCAAATTAGCGATATTCGCTTGTTAAGTGAAAATGATGTACGTTTTTTGGAACAGTTTAAATCTGCTTTGTAAATAAGACAAGATAATGCAGCTTCTATTAAACCTTTATAATGACTTTAAATTTAGAAGTTTCGTAATCGGTTAGTATATGAAAAGCAGCGGATTTATCTGCACTTACTTTCGGTAATCACAAAAATATAAAAAAGTGCAAACCTTCATGGCTTGCACCTTCTCTGCTATTTTTTATATACATCTTAAGTTGACAAAGAAAATGGAGTCCAAGATTTTAAAAAGACTTGTATTTTTCCTTTATCACGGTCATATCTGAATTCTTTTCTCCAGTTTCCATAAAATGCTTGTAAGCAATTAATGCGTCTCGAAGAGAACTTTTCATTTTTCCTTTCATTATCCATGTCAGAAAACTTGGTTTTAGACGGTATCTTGATATTTGGTAAATAACCGTTTTTCCAATATTATTTATTTCTACCCCAAAAGTGTTATGTGCCTTAGCTAAAGGGAAGTTTTTCCAAGTATGCACATCATAAGTATAGTATGCGTCATCTTTAAAGTCAATGATTTTTTCTTGGACCATTATTTTCCGTTTTCCATCAATAAGATGGCACTCTCGATCACAACCCAATTTGGCTATATTCTCCGTTCCGTTGATTGCTTTGGATGAAACTACACCTGCATGAAATGTTCCTACATTACCATAGTCTGACAATATTCCCCAAGCCTTGTCTTTAGAAACATCTACAATCAATTCGTATTTAACTTCAGTTAGTTTCATATCAATTTTGTTTAAGCGTTTTTATACTTTTTTCTTAATTCTTTAAGGCTTCTGTTTTTTACCCCTGTTTCCATATAGTCTTTATACCAAAGAATACCATCTCGTGCTGATTTTTTAAGTTTTCCTTTAGCCATCATTTCCATAAACCAGTTTGTTAACCTATAGTTTATGGTAGAGTATATGACTGTTTTCCCTTCGCTATTTACTTTAACTCCAAAAGAATTGTACATTCTCTTTAAAGGGAAATTTTCCCATTCATACACTTCATAAATGTAATATTCACCCTCTTTCCATGTGGTTATTCTCTCTTTTACACTTACTTTCTTGTCTATCTGGCAAAACCGGTCTCCGCCTACTCCTTGAGCTGTATTTCCAATAATGTGAGATGATTGGACACCACCATGAAACTCGCCAACATTGACATAGTCGGCTAATACTTCCCATGCTTTTTGGGGTGTTACATCAACAATTGTCTCATACTCAATTGTTTTAATTTTCTCCTTCTTTTGTTGTCCATAAGATTGACTTGCAATTATTCCAATTGATAAAGTCAAGAATACTTTCATTACTTGTTTCATATTTAATATTTTATTATTTAATTAGACGTCATTGATTTGTTCAATAACTTATGAATACAAAAGTATGGTGGCAAAATGAATTAGACTTTTCAGTTCGTCTCAATAACTGCTCATTTTATGTCAGACGATACTTTGATGGAGATTTTTCGAAATGGGTTTTAAATACTCTATTAAAAGTGGAGATGGATTCGAAACCACATTCAAAAGCAATATCAGCAATTCTGTTTTCCTGTGAAGAAAGCATTTCACTTGCTTTTTTTATTTTCTTTTCGGTAAAGTATTTTCTTGGGTTTTGCATATACACTTCCCTGAATTTTCTGTTGAATGTTGCAAGACTCATGTTGCAAAGTCTTGCGAATTCGTTCAACGATAAGTCCGAATACAAATTATTTTCTATTGCGGATTTAAAATCGTATTCAACTGGGGTAAATATTCCGGAAAGAAATTCTAACTCAGAAGGAGCATTATCTGTTTTGGAAATAAGTAGTATAAATTCTTTTAGTTTGTTCAGAATTAGAGGCTCATCAGTTAAAGAAGGATTGTCTAACAAAATATTTATGCTTTCCTTAAAGTTGAAAAGTAAAGCGTCAATCTCAACTTTCTTTATATTGTATTTGTTGTTTTGTTTTGGGGAAATATTAAAAGGGAATATTTCCCTTAAGATGTCTTGGTGAAGAAGGATACCTGTTATTTCCAAAGTTTCTGATTTTTCCCTTTGAGCATTGGTTGTTTCAGAAAAATAGTTAAAGCATTTTGCGAGTAAGCCTTTTCCTTTTTTAAAGGAAATAAATTCGTTTTGAGTTCTTACAGAAAATTCACCTTTATTTATGTACATAAAGCAAGCCTCATTGTCTTTAAACAGTTTGGGTATTCGCTTAAAAGTTGTCATTGTTAATTTTTCAAAAACAACTTTTCCCTTGTACGATAACGTTTTTATTTCAAGCGGTTTGTGAATCATTTTTTTGCTTGTAGCTAATGTTAAGATAAATTCAGTTTAAATACTCAAGTTTCGTTATCGGTTAGGCTATGATTCCGTTGCGAGGAAATTCGGCAGAATTTTCAGAGTGGGAATCAGAAGCCGAGATAAATGTAAGAAATTTCGAGTAAGCCACAAACCTATGCAATGGATTATAGCCTTTGTTGTGTGTAGTTTTTATTCAATAATTTTTTCATAATAACTCCATAATTCACCACCACCCATACTTAAATTATCATCTTGAACCCAGCAAGCAGTACTATTCCCATCCTCGAAATCAATTTTATAAAATTTATATGAATCAACAACTGATGTTTCTGTTATTGAGTAACTAGATTCTTCGATTAATGTACCATTGGATATTTTAATATAAGTTGAATCATCTCTAAATTCAATCGAATGATAATTGTCTTCACTGGGATACCCACATGCTCCTGTAATTCCACCACAGGTTGAAATCCAATTCCATTTTCCAATTAAATCTGAAATGTCAATTTGTACTTCATCTTGAACCTCATCATCTGAGTTACATGATATGATTCCCAATGTCAGTATAAATATAAAAATCAACTTTTTCATAAAAGTAGTTTGTAATTAGATGCATTAATTTCTATTTGGTTGCGTCAAATTACACACAATGTTAAGATAAATTCAGTTTAAATACTGAAACAAGTTCAGCACAGGTTGATTTTATCGGTCGATAACGAAGGTAGTAGTTTTTTCTTACAAAGTCAAGTATTTAAATTTACTCATTAAAGCGGCATCCAAACCACCAACATTGAAAAACACTAAAGATCAATACAAAGATCAAAATCAGTTGATTTTACTCTTTTTTAGGGGTTTGTGCACCTGTCCGACTTTGGCGGAACGATTACTGTTTTCTATTCTAAATACTAATCTTCTTGACGAAATCTTCGATCAAATTGCAGTCGTTGAGTAGAAACAACTTTAATTCTGCTTGAATTTGGGTGTTGTGGATTGATTAAATAATTAAACTCGGAAGCCACTATACTACTCGGAACCTTTAAAACTGCCGCATCATTAGCTTTTACGAAATCATCACCAATGTATTGTGTTTCTAACCCTGGAGGTTTGACATTCCAGTTTTTTGGCAAATCATTGTTATCAAGAATAAGAATTTCTATATCGTCAGGTATATCAATTTCAACATAGAATCGATCTGTAGGTAAATCTTCATGCAAATCTAAATGTACCGATATTTCTAGAATTGCCAAGGCTCTAGACTCTGCGGTATATACAAGAAAAGTGTTTAAACTATTCCATCGATATTCTTCAGTACTTGCCGCACCAATACCATCCAATGTTGTTTCGAGATATTTTTCTCTTTCAATTCTAAATACTTGCATTAGGCAAAATTCCCATATTCTATTCTGTTAAGGCAGTTGCGAACAACTTGAATACCAGACAATGTATCAAAAAGACTTTCTGGGGTTACATTTCCTATCGAAATATTAGTTTTTTTAAGCCAGCGATTAAATTTTTCCGTTTCATGATTGAACACTAAGTCCCCGTACTCAAGAACTTCAGCCATTAAAAGAATGGCTTCACTGTTTCTACCGCTCATGAGAATTTTAGCTCGTTTATTTTTATTGTAAGTAGTTTGAGCGATCCCAAGAAAGTTGAGAACTTTGCTTATTGGTAAACTAGACTGCTTACTTATCGCCTCCACCGTGGTGTATGGTAAGCCTTTCCTAATTATGGCTATTCTGTCATATTTCGATTGCCATTCATACTTATTTCCGGCTACGGAGATTGTCCATACTGGCGATCTTTCACCTTTCCTCTTTTTAGCTCTTTTGAAGCTTTTTTTTGAGTCAAATTTTTTATGTGCAACACTCACTATTTTTTTCTCTTCATTCATGGAATACAGTAATTATACTGTAAATATACAGCAAAGATGCTTTATTTCCAAAATTTTATTCAAAATATATGTTTGCTAATGTTAAGATAAATTCAGTTTAAATTGATTTTATCGGTCTATAACGAAGGTAGTAGTTTTTCTTACAAAGTCAAGAAAGCGGCATCCATACTACCAATAGTGCCTGAATAATAAAAAACACTAAAAAAGGAATTACCAAATAACCCATTACATCTCTTGTTTGAATATTTATACCTTTTCCCATAATAGGAAACACCAACAGCAAATAAAACGGTTGCAATAAGTTAGTTAAACTTTCGCCATAAGCAATCGACATTGAAGCACGAGATATCATAGATGTTACTTCAGCTTGAGGTAATCCAATACCAATTTCTTTAACTGCGTTTATAATACT
>JADFSQ010000182.1 GCA_022560715.1 Bacteroidota bacterium | reverse complement strand
TTAAGGGTTCATCTTGAAGATATTCCCCTTCTGATATACATTAAATTCAATCAGTTGATTCTAAGCGGAAATGGCAACTCCGCTGTATCCACACCAAAATTTCTCGCTCGAATTCACTCGCAATCCCTGTTAAAATTGTTATGTTACAGTTACCCGGGGAATTATCGTGAGCTTAATAACCTTCTTCATGTAGGTTTCGCACACGCAAAAACAGGCACTGATCTTGGTTATTATAAAACCTTTGATGCAGAGTATAAGCAATTGATGAAAAATAATCCGAATTCTATGCAGATACACTACTTAGAGCTACCACAAAATATTTTAAATGATGAGCAGGACTCTAAATTGGCTGAATTGACCGACGATTTGAAATGGGGAGAATATCTCTCCATTGACAAATTATTTGAAATTCAGGTGAGGGATGTTCAAAAATTCCTAGCAGAAAAATTGGGGTTAAGTAATTACGAATCTCTAATTCGGGGAAAGCAAAGTTTACCCGAATCAGTATCTGAAACAAAGGATGAATTTAGTGTTGAGGCTATAGCAGAAAAATTGCTTGATCGACAAATAGGCTTAGACGAATTCAAAAAAGAATTTTTTAAAAAAGAGACTGAATGAGTAAAAAAGTGTTACTCATTGGCTGGGATGCTGCCGATTGGAAAATTATAGGTCCTTTAATGGCTAAAGGTGAAATGCCAGCACTAAAAAAACTCATCGATAAAGGTGTTTATGGTAATATGAGTACCATGAATCCGCCATATTCTCCAATGTTATGGTCAACTGTAGCCACTGGGAAAACACCAGACAAACACGGTGTTTTAGGCTTTATTGAGTTGTTACCAAACATGAAAGGCATACGTCCCGTAACTGTAACTTCGAGAAAAGCAAAAGCCATTTGGAATATTTTACACAATCAAGGTTACAAAAGCAATATCGTAGGTTGGTGGCCAAGTCATCCTGCAGAGCCAATAAACGGAGTTGTGGTAACCGATAAGTTTCAAAAAGTAAAAGAAAGACCCTAAAGCAAAAAAACCTATTCTAAAAGGCACCATTCATCCAGAATCATTTATAAAAGAATTACGGAATTTACGTATGTTTCCTCACGAAATTACCGAGGCACACATTTTACCTTTTATACCAAAAACCAAAGAAATAGATCAGGAAAAAGATGAAGGCTTACAATCTTTTGCAAAAATTATGGCTGAAAACGTTTCGGTACATTGTGCAGCTACTAATTTAATGCGAACAACCGAATGGGATTTTATGGCAGTGTATTTCGATTTGATAGATCATTTTTGCCATGCCTTTATGAAATTTCATCCACCGAAACAAAATGTAATTCCACAAAACTTGTTCGATATCTATAAAGATGCCGTAAAAAGTGCCTATCGTTTTCAGGATATGATGCTTGAGCGTACAATAGAATTAATAGATGACGATACCACAATTATTGTAATGTCCGATCATGGTTTCGAGTCTGGACACAAGCGCATATTAAAGATGCCAAAATATCCGGCGGCTCCTGCTTTAGAACATCGGCAGTTTGGCATTTTTGTTGCAGCTGGACCAAATATAAAACGTAACGAAAAAGTGTTTGGTTTGGGTTTAATCGATATTGCACCAATAATCCTGCACATGTTTAATTTGCCAATTGGTAAAGATATGGATGGTAAAGTTGCTCTCGATATATTTGAAAAGTATACAAAACCAGAATATATTGAAAGTTGGGAAACCGTTGAAGGCGATTTCGGTCAACACGAAAATACCGAAGAAACCGACCAATTAAGTGATCAGGAAACCATGCAGCAACTTATTGATTTAGGGTATATTGAAAAACTGGACGAAAAAATTGAAATCGCCATTCTAAAAACAAAATGCGATTTAAAACATAATTTGGCTCGTGTGTATTTGGGTAAGAAAGATTATGAAAGTGCTAAAGAAATTTTATTAGAACTTATAAATGATGACTATCCAGTTTATCAAGAAAGTGATATTGAAGGAAAAAATAAAGAGAATATAAAACAACAAGGTATTAAAGTAGGAGATTCTATGATTGATATTATACCTTATTTTATGGATTTATTATCGATTAGTTTAGCCGAAAATGAATTTGATCTATCCGAAAACTATCTGAATGAACTTCGTACCAGAGATAAAAAGTTTCAAATCAATACCTATTTTGCCGAGTCCAAAATTTTATTGGGCAAAGGAAAGATTAGTCAAGCTTTAACAGTTTTAAACATGGCGAAAGACAATAAACCAAATTCAGAAGTTTGGTATCAAATAGGAAAAATTTATATGCAACTTTCCAGTTTTGAAGCTGCAAAAGATGCTTTTAAAAAAGCCTTGGACTTCGAAATCGATAAAGCCAAATTCCATCAGGCACTCGCTGTTGCCTTACTACGTTTAGGCGAAAATGAAGATGCTGCCGAACACGCACTCACAAGTATAGAATTGGTGAAATACTTTCCGGAAGCACATTATACACTCGGTGAAGCACTTGAAAAATTAGGAGATTTAAAAAATGCAAAAATCGCTTTCGAAACGGCGTCAAGTATAAAACCTAAAACACATCACAGAGCAGAAAAAGCCATAGAAAATATTGACGAAAAAATTTCAAAGCCTCTGGAATTAAAAGATAAAACCAGTTTTAAATATCGAAAAAATCAAATTGTTATTGTATCTGGTTTGCCAAGGTCAGGCACATCTTTAATGATGCAAATGCTTAATAAAGGTTGTCTTGAAATTTTAACTGACGATAATAGAAAAGCGGACGATTCTAACCCAAAAGGTTATTTTGAATACAATCCGGTCATGGCAATTCATAAAGATAATTCCTGGTTAAAATTGGCACAGAACAAATCGGTTAAAGTCGTAGCGCCATTGCTTAAATTTTTAAGTCCTAAATATCGCTACAAAGTTATTTTTATGAACAGAAACCTTACCGAAATTGTAAAATCACAACAAAAAATGTTAGGAAAAGATACTGATGCTTTACCGCTTCGGCTTTTTGAATCTTATAAAAAACAGTTGTCTTTAGTAGAAACCTGGAAAAATAAAGAACCTGGAGTTGAGCTTATCTATATAGATTATAAAGATGCACTAAATAACACAAAAGCAGTAGTCGATAAGGTAATTTCATTTATAGATGTTTCAATGGATGCAAAACAAATGAGACAGTGTGTCGATAAAACGCTTTACAGAAACAAGGTTTGAAAATAAATCTAAAGGAGTTCTAATAGCTAATCACAAGCATTTTTAGTAGGTTTGTTGTCTTAAAATACAACCTTAATTTTCTTGTGAAAATTGTAGAACAAATAAAGCAACCTATCGATTTCGAGATGGAACTTTTTGAGCAGAAGTTCCTTATTTCGATGTCTTCTAAAGTGGCTTTGTTAAACAGGATTACACATTATATTGTAAACCGCAAAGGCAAACAAATGCGACCAATGTTCGTGTTTTTGGTATCTAAAATGGTGGCTAATGGCGAGGTTAATGATAGAACCTATCGTGGAGCATCTGTTATTGAATTAATCCACACAGCTACATTAGTGCATGACGATGTGGTGGACGATAGTAATCGGCGTCGAGGGTTTTTCTCTATTAATGCACTTTGGAAAAACAAAATTGCTGTTTTGGTTGGCGATTATTTGCTTTCTAAAGGCTTGTTATTATCTATCGATAATGGCGATTTCGATTTATTAAGGATTATCTCCATAGCTGTACGAGAAATGAGCGAAGGCGAACTGTTACAGATTGAAAAAGCACGAAAATTAGACATTACAGAAGAAGTATATTACGAGATAATCCGACAAAAAACAGCAACACTTATTGCGGCTTGTTGTAGCCTTGGAGCAGCTTCGGTAAAACCAGAATCTCAAGATGTAGAAACCATGCGTAAATTTGGCGAACTTATAGGTTTGGCGTTTCAGATTAAAGATGATTTATTCGATTATGGACAAGAAAAAATAGGCAAACCAACAGGAATAGACATCAAAGAGCAAAAAATGACTTTGCCACTTATTCACGTGCTAAATAATTGTACCGAAAAAGAAAAAAATTGGTTAATCAATTCCATTAAAAACCATAACAGAGATAAAAAGCGTGTCAAAGAAGTGATAGCCTTTGTAAAGCAAAATGGTGGATTAGAATACGCTGTTAAAAAGATGAAAGCATACCAAGCGGAAGCCTTACAAATGTTGCAACAGTATCCAGAATCAGAATATAGAGCTTCACTCGAACTTATGGTAAACTATGTTATTGAACGCAAGAAATAAAATATCATTCCTGTTTTAGCAGTTTTCGGAGTCAAATAATCAAACTATTATTTATGCTTTCTCAATCATTTTTATATTTGCGTTTAAATAGTAACACCTTAACAATAAACGATAAACGATTTAATATTTTTTTTAACTTCAGGCAACCTTTAGTATAACTTTTGCGTCTTTATAAATAGAAGATTAAATGAACCCTCTTTTGAAAGTTATTCAACTGTACAAAAACGAAACACAGCTATTAAAAAAGGCTATGCAGAATAATCGTGAGGCACAACGTGTTTTGTATGAGTTACATGCACCTAAAATGTTGAGTGTTTGTAGATATTATATTAGTGATTTACAGCATGCCGAAGATGTAATGCTCAATGGGTTTGTCAAGGTTTTTGCCAAATTAAAAGACTTTAAAAGTGAAGGGAGTTTCGAAGGTTGGGTAAGGCGTATTATGATAAGAGATTCTATTTCATTCTTACGTCAGAAAAAGCAACAAAATTTTTATACAGATGAGATTGAGGTTTATGATGAACAAACAAATGATATTACTATCGAAATGGGAGTTGAAGAAATTCAACTTTTAATAGATAATCTTCCGGAAGGTTACCGAATTGTATTCGTTATGTATGTTATTGAAGGCTATAAACACAACGAAATAGCCGAACTATTAAATATAACTGAGGGCACATCAAAATCGCAGCTATTTAAAGCAAGACAAATGCTTCAACAAAAGATAAAAGAATTAAATAAAGTAAGTTATGGCACCAATTAATTTTGAAAATGACTTAAAAGAAAAGTTAGAACAACGCAG
>JADFSQ010000181.1 GCA_022560715.1 Bacteroidota bacterium | reverse complement strand
GCGTTTATTGTAAAATTAATGGGTGTACAACAAGGATGGGCATTATTTTTTGGAGGCACCTCATTATTAATTATGGTTGGAGTTTCAATAGATACGATGCTGCAAGTTAATTCGTATTTATTAAATAAACATTATGATGGCTTGATGAAAACGGGTAAAAATAGAAAAGCTATACAATAGTTTAATAAAAATACTATGGCAAAACAAGCAGCAATAGAACAAGACGGAACAATAATAGATTCATTATCGAATGCGATGTTTCGTGTTGAATTAGAAAACGGTCACATTGTGACTGCTCACATTTCTGGTAAAATGCGAATGCATTACATAAAGCTTTTGCCAGGAGATAAAGTAAAATTAGAAATGAGTCCTTACGATTTATCTAAGGCAAGAATAACTTATAGATACTAATACAAAATGAAAGTAAGAGCATCAATAAAAAAGAGAAGCGCAGATTGTAAAATCGTGCGTAGAAAAGGAACGCTTTACGTAATCAACAAAAAGAATCCTAGATTCAAACAAAGACAAGGGTAATTATGGCAAGAATTGCAGGTGTAGACATACCAAAACAAAAAAGAGGAGTTATCTCGCTAACTTATATCTACGGAGTAGGTAGAAGTAGAGCGCAGCAAATATTGGAAACTGCTAAAGTAGATGAAAGTACAAAAGTTTCAGATTGGACTGATGAAGAAATCAGTAAAATTCGTGAGGCTGTTGGAACATTTACAATAGAAGGTGAATTACGTTCAGAAACACAAATACACATTAAACGATTAATGGATATTGGTTGTTATAGAGGAATTCGTCATAGAATTGGACTTCCTTTAAGAGGGCAACGTACTAAAAATAACTCAAGAACAAGAAAAGGTAGAAGAAAAACTGTTGCTAATAAGAAAAAAGTAACTAAATAATAATTAGTAATTATGGCAAAAGCAAGTGCTAAAAAACGTAAAGTTATAGTAGATTCTGTAGGAGAAGCACACATTACAGCTTCTTTTAATAATATTATTATTTCTCTTACCAATAAGAAAGGCGACGTAATTTCGTGGTCTTCAGCAGGTAAAATGGGATTTAGAGGTTCAAAGAAAAATACACCTTATGCTGCTCAATTGGCTGCCGAAGATGCTTTAGAAGTAGCTAAAGAAGCTGGTTTAAGGAAAGTAAAAGTGTACGTAAAAGGTCCGGGTAATGGTAGAGAATCTGCTATTAGATCGATACATAATGGAGGTATTGAAGTTACAGAAATTATAGATGTGACACCAACACCACATAATGGATGCAGACCTCCAAAACGTAGAAGAGTTTAAACTGAACTTGTTTCAGTTTCTTATAAAAGTTTAATAACCCAATTCAGAATTCAGAATTTTGAATTCAGAATTATCAAAAACAAGTATAACCGAGAGGCTAACGATTATCGAAGGATAAGTATAAGACCTTAATTCATAATCACTCTCAAAACAAATTTAAAATGGCAAGATATACTGGTCCTAAAACTAAAATAGCACGTAAATTCGGAGAAGCTATTTTTGGAGAAGATAAATCTTTCGAAAAAAGAAATTATCCTCCAGGTCAACACGGAAACACTAGAAGACGTGGAAAAAAATCTGAATACGCTATCCAACTTATGGAAAAGCAAAAAGCAAAATACACTTACGGTATTTTAGAACGTCAATTTAGAAACATGTTTAAAAAAGCTACTGCAGCTTCAGGTCTTACTGGAGAAGTATTGTTGCAATTATGCGAATCTAGATTAGACAATGTTGTGTACAGAATGGGTATTTCCCCATCACGAAGCGGAGCAAGACAACTCGTTTCTCACAGGCATATTACAGTAAACGGTAAATTGGTAAACATTCCATCTTATTCGTTAAAAGCTGGAGATGTAGTGGCAGTAAGAGAGAAATCTAAATCACTTGAAACAATTGAAAGGTCACTTTCTAATTCAAGTCATGTTTACGAATGGATTACATGGAACAACGATACTAAAGAAGGCACTTATGTGTCTATTCCGGCACGTATTCAAATTCCAGAAAACATTAACGAACAATTCATCGTCGAATTATATTCTAAATAATAACTGATACAATAAAACAATATGGCAATATTAAATTTTCAAAAGCCCGATAAAGTAATCTTAATAGATTCAAATGAGTTTGAAGGCAAATTCGAGTTTAGACCTTTAGAGCCTGGTTATGGCTTAACTGTAGGAAATGCTTTAAGAAGAGTTTTGCTATCTTCTTTAGAAGGATTTGCAATTACATCGGTTAGAATTGAAGGTGTAGAACACGAATTTTCTACAATTACAGGAGTAGTTGAGGATGTTACAGAAATGGTACTTAACCTTAAACAAATTCGTTTTAAACGTCAAATTGATGAAGTTGATAACGAATCGGTTTCAATTTCTATTTCCGGACAAGAACAAATTACAGCTGGAGATTTTCAGAAATTTATTTCAGGATTCCAAGTTTTAAATTCAGATTTGGTTATCTGTAATTTAGATCCTAAAGTAAGTATCAACATGGAAATTACTATCGAAAAAGGTAGAGGTTATGTTCCTGCTGAAGAAAATAAAAAAGCAACAGCACCACTTGGTACAATTTTTACAGATTCTATTTACACACCAATAAAAAACGTAAAATATAGTGTTGAGAATTATCGTGTAGAGCAAAAAACAGATTACGAAAAATTAGTTTTCGAAATTATTACGGATGGATCTATAGTGCCACAAGAGGCTTTAACCGAAGCTGCTAAAATTTTAATTCATCATTTCATGTTGTTCTCGGATGAGAGAATAACACTCGAAGCCGACGAGATTGCACAAACCGAAACTTATGACGAAGAATCTCTTCATATGAGACAGTTATTGAAAACCAAACTTATTGATATGGATCTTTCAGTTCGTGCATTAAATTGTTTAAAAGCTGCCGAGGTTGATACATTGGGAGACTTGGTGTCTTTTAATAAAAACGACCTGATGAAGTTCCGTAATTTTGGTAAAAAATCTTTAACTGAGCTTGAAGAACTTGTAAATGTTAAAGGGCTTAACTTCGGAATGGATTTAAGTAAATATAAATTAGATAAAGATTAAAAAAATATAGAGTATAGAAAATAGAGCATAGACACAAGACTAAAAGCCTTAAATAATATTATTATTGGTTCTCATTTGGGGACAAGTCAAGTCTAACATCTAATTTCTAGTTTCTAAAATCTAAAAAACAATGAGACACGGAAAAAAAGTAAACCATTTAGGTAGAAAAACCGCTCACAGAAAATCGATGTTAGCTAATATGGCTTGTTCTTTAATAGAGCATAAGCGTATTAATACAACAGTAGCAAAAGCAAAAGCTTTAAAGCAATTTGTTGAACCAATGATTACAAAATCAAAAGAAGATACAACACACAACAGACGTATTGTATTTAGTCGTTTAAGACAAAAAGAAGCAGTTACAGAACTTTTTAGAGAAGTTGCAGTAAAAGTAGGTGATCGTCCTGGAGGCTATACAAGAATTATAAAACTTGGTAATCGTCTTGGTGATAATGCAGATATGGCAATGATAGAGCTTGTAGATTATAATGAGATTTATAATGCTGATAAGGCTAAAAAGAAAACAACACGTAGAAGCAGAAGAGGTGGAAGTAAAGGTGCTGTTGCTCCAACTGTAGACGTTAAAACTTCAAATGAAGAAGAATAGATGTTAATAAGCATTGATAAATATAAAGGATAAACTGTTTTTGTTTACCCTTTTTTTATGCACTTTTGTGAAACTTTATCCTATTTAAGTTAGGGACTTTACAAATAAACAATGAAATACCAAATACGTAAAAAAGCCATAATCCTTTTAGCAGATGGTACCATTTTTTATGGTAAAGCTATTGGCGATGATGGAAGTGCTTTTGGCGAAGTATGCTTCAATACTGGAATGACAGGCTATCAGGAAATATTTACAGACCCTTCATATTTTGGACAACTTATGATAGCTACAAATGCGCATATAGGTAATTATGGTGTTAATGAAAATGAAGTAGAATCAGATTCAATAAAAATCGCTGGTTTAATTTGTAAAAATTTTAGTTATAATTATTCTCGTAAAGATGCTAATGGCTCTTTAGAAGATTTTTTCAAAAAGAACAATCTATTTGCGATTTCAGATGTCGATACCAGAGCACTTGTTAGTTATATAAGAGATAATGGAGCGATGAATGCCGTGATTTCCACTGATGTCGAAAATATTCAAAGCCTAAAGGAACAACTTACAAAAGTGCCAAATATGGATGGTCTTGAGTTGGCATCTAAAGTATCAACAAAACAGCCGTATTATTTTGGAGATGAAAATGCATCCATAAAAATCGCAGCATTAGATATAGGAATTAAAAAGAATATTCTTCGTAACCTAGCATTAAGAGATGCATATATTAAAGTATTTCCTTATGATGCGTCTTTCGAAGATATGAATGATTTTAATCCTGATGGTTATTTTTTATCCAATGGTCCTGGAGATCCTGAACCCTTAATAGAAGCGCAGAATCTTGCAAAAGAAATTATAAAAAGAGACCTTCCGTTATTTGGTATTTGTCTTGGTCATCAGATTATTGCTTTGGCGAATGGTGTTTCTACCTATAAAATGCATAATGGACATAGAGGCATAAACCATCCTGTAAAGAACTTAATAACTGGAAAAGGAGAGATTACCTCACAAAATCATGGCTTTGCTATCAATAAAAAAGAAGCCGAAGCTCATCCTGATTTAGAAATCACACATATACATCTTAACGATAATACAGTAGCAGGGCTGTCAATGAAAAGTAAAAACTGTTTTTCTGTGCAATTTCATCCCGAAGCAAGTCCGGGACCACATGATTCAAGGTATTTATTCGATCAATTTATAGAGAATATCAAGTCTGCCAAACTGAAAAATATTCAAAGAGTTTAAGTGTTTATTGTCTTTTTTATTTTACTAAAACGTTATAGATAGTATTATATATAATTCTTCTTAAGGCATAGATATTTAAACAATATTAAGCCGTAAATTTGAACTCCGAAAATATAAATAACACATACTTATGAGTGTCATACGAAATATCCACGCAAGACAAATTTTTGACTCAAGAGGAAA
>JADFSQ010000180.1 GCA_022560715.1 Bacteroidota bacterium | reverse complement strand
ACTATTTTTAAATCCTTACAAACTGACGAAAAGTCACGCTATTACTATGTTTAAGCGACATTCTGTCTGTGATTGTGTTAACAAAAAAGATTGGTAAGATTGTTGAAATATACAAACTATAAAAAGGACTATTGATAATTTAGTAGTCAAACAAAATTTAAGTTAAATTAAAAAGACACCTGCTTTCGCAGGCAATATTATGAATTTTAATAATTATACCATAAAATCGCAAGAAGCTATACAGCAAGCACAACAACTTGCACAAAGTCTGGAGCATCAACACATTGAAAATGAGCATTTGTTTAAAGCCATTTTTGAAGTTGACGAAAACGTGTTGCCTTTCCTTTTAAAAAAATTGAATGTAAATATTACACTATTGCAACAAATATTAGATAAGCAAATAGAAAGTTTTCCAAAAGTTTCAGGAGGAGATATTATGTTTTCACAAACTACCGGGAGAACATTAAATGAAGCGTCAATCATTGCCAAAAAAATGAAAGACGAATTTGTTTCTATCGAACATTTAATCTTGGCAGTTTTTAAAACCAAAAGTAAAATTGCTCAAATTTTAAAAGATCAAGGCGTTACCGAAAAAGGATTACAAGCTGCTATTAATGAACTCCGTAAAGGCGAAAATGTAACTTCACAAAATCAGGAAGAAACATACAACGCCTTGAACAAATACGCGAAAAATTTAAACCAATTAGCTAAAGATGGTAAGCTCGATCCTGTAATTGGTCGTGATGAAGAAATACGTAGAATTCTTCAGATTATATCTCGACGAACAAAGAACAATCCAATTCTTGTTGGTGAACCGGGAACAGGAAAAACAGCAATTGTAGAAGGCTTAGCACATAGAATTATAGATGGCGATATTCCTGAAAACCTAAAAGACAAGCAAATTTTTGCATTGGATATGGGAGCACTTATTGCAGGCGCAAAATATAAAGGCGAGTTCGAAGAGCGCTTAAAAGCCGTTATAAAAGAAGTCACAAATAGTGATGGCGATGTAGTGCTTTTTATCGACGAGATTCATACACTTGTTGGTGCTGGTGGCGGACAAGGTGCTATGGATGCAGCAAATATTTTGAAACCTGCTTTAGCTCGTGGCGAACTACGTGCAATTGGAGCAACAACTTTAGACGAATACCAAAAGTTTTTCGAGAAAGATAAAGCTTTAGAAAGACGTTTTCAAAAAGTAATGGTAAATGAGCCAGATACCGAAAGTGCCATATCTATCCTACGTGGTATTAAAGAAAAGTACGAAACACATCATAAAGTTCGTATTAAAGACGAGGCTATTATTGGTGCCGTAGAATTGTCTCAACGCTATATTACCAATCGCTTTCTTCCAGACAAAGCCATTGACTTAATGGATGAAGCTGCAGCAAAACTACGCATGGAAATCAATTCTAAACCTGAAGAATTAGATGTGCTTGACAGAAAAGTGATGCAATTAGAAATTGAAATTGAAGCTATTAAAAGGGAGAAAGATGAAAGCAAGCTGAAGTCTCTTCGTTCGGATTTAGCAAATATTAAGGAAGAACGTAACGACATAAATGCGAAATGGAAAAGTGAAAAAGAAGTCGTTGATAATATTCAGAATGCAAAACAAGCCATTGAAAACTATAAGTTAGAAGCCGAACGTGCCGAACGTGACGGTGATTATGGCAAAGTTGCAGAGTTGCGCTACGGAAAAATTAAAGAGGCACAAGGACAACTGGAAGTTTTTCAAAAGCAAATGGAAGATCAACAAGAAACAGCACTTATTAAAGAAGAAGTAACTTATGAAGACATTGCAGATATAGTTGCCAAATGGACAGGAATTCCAGTAACCAAAATGGTTCAGAGCGAACGTGAAAAATTACTTCAACTCGAAAAAGAATTACACAAACGTGTTGTTGGTCAAGATGAAGCAATAGTGGCTGTTAGTGATGCTGTTCGGCGAAGTCGCGCAGGATTACAAAATCCACAAAAACCAATTGGTACTTTCCTGTTTCTTGGAACTACAGGAGTTGGTAAAACCGAATTGGCAAAGGCATTAGCAGAATATTTGTTCGATGATGAAAACGCAATGACGAGAATAGATATGAGCGAATATCAGGAAAGTCATTCCGTAAGTCGATTAATTGGAGCTCCTCCAGGATATGTTGGTTATGATGAAGGCGGACAACTTACAGAAGCTGTACGACAAAAACCTTATTCTGTAATATTACTTGACGAAATTGAAAAAGCGCATCCCGATACTTTTAATATATTGTTACAAGTATTAGACGAAGGTCATTTAACAGATAGTAAAGGTCGTGTTGCCGATTTTAAAAACACGATAATTATTATGACTTCTAATATTGGAAGTGAACTTATTCAAGAGCGTTTTGAAGCAACAAAAGATATTGATTCGGCTATTGAATCTGCAAAAATTGATGTGTTAGGTTTACTCAAACAAAGTGTAAGACCAGAGTTCTTAAACCGAATTGATGATATTATTATGTTTACGCCTTTAAGCAAGGAAAATATAACTAAAATTGTTGGTTTGCAACTTAAAGCTGTTACCAAAATGATTGCACAACAAGGCATTACGTTTGATGCGACTCAAGAAGCAATCGATTATCTAACAGAAAAAGGTTACAACCCAGAATATGGTGCAAGACCTGTAAAACGAGTGATACAAAAAGAAGTATTGAATGCTTTGAGTAAAGAAATATTGGCAGGAACAATTACAACAGATAGTATTATTCTGTTAGACGCTTTTGATGATAAGTTAGTTTTTAGAAATCAAGACGATTTGGTTTCCGAAGAATTTTAATATTCAATCCCACAGAGTGATTCAAAACATGAAACATACTTCGGTATTGCTCAACAGAACTACCGAGAAGCAATTGTAACAATTTAATTAATAATCAGTCTTATAAGTGGTTGGTTAGTGTAAAAAGCAATGCGAATTTTGTAATGAAATGAGTGTTGCTTTTTTTTTTAACCTGAGTTCGACCTAATATTTGTTTACAGTTTGTATGAATTTTTATTCAATTTGAAGTTAAATTTTAGAAGGACTAACTGGTTAGTTTAATGAAATTTGACAAAAAATTGATGAGAATTCAACAAATCCGAAGGAAATGCAAAAAAAAGGTAATCTTTTTCATGAAAAATTTTGAAATATCTCGATATTCCTTCAAATTTTCATTTCAAATCTCACCGTTTTTTTGAATTCTGTAAATTAAATCTTAGGTCGAACTCAGGTTTATACAAAAATTTTGAAATTAAATCTCTTTGTAACATAGAAGATTTATATTTGAAGATCCAATAAAAGACCAAATGAAAATCAATTATTTCAAAATAGCACTTCCCTTTTTTTTACTTGCAACAATTATTTTTTCATGTAAAAAAGAGAATAGTTTGCCAGACCCACTTCAAGCAGGTTGGAATAATAAAGCTGTTTGCGAACTTATTGAAGAAAATGAAAATATTAGAGTTTTAAAATGTACTTTTAAACCAGGTGTTGGACACGAAAAACATTTTCATAAACGGCATTTTGGTTATGCCATTGCTGGTAGTACATTTAGAATTACTGACGCTAACGGAACAAGAGAAGTAACCTCAACTACCGGAAGTCATTTTTATAGTGAAGGCACCGAATGGCATGAAGCACTAAATATTGGAGACAGCACAGCGATTTTTTTAATTATTGAACCAAAGTAAACCACTATGAAACATCTATTTACACTTATACTAACTGTTGTAATTGTTTTATCATCTTTTTCTCAAGAAAATGTTGAAGCTAAAGAAAATTCTACTAAAACAACAACCTATTATTTTATTCGCCATGCCGAAAAAGACAGAAGTGACGTTACAAACAAAAATCCTAACCTGATACAAAAAGGTATTTTTAGAGCTGCAAAATGGAGTTATGTTCTTGATTATGTGAAATTTGATGCTGTCTATTCAACAGATTACAATCGTACTAAACAAACAGCTCAACCCACTGCCGAAAAAAACAATCTTGAAATTACTATTTACAATCCTGAAGAACTTAATTCAAAAGACTTTATTAAAAATACCAAAGGTAAAACGGTACTCGTAGTTGGACATAGTAACACAACTCCTATGTTTGTAAACGCTATTATTGGAAAAGAAAAATACGAGAACATCGATGATAGCAATAATGCAAATCTCTATATTGTTACTATCTTTAGTTCTGGTAAAGTTTCAGATTTACTTTTGGTTGTAGATTAAATTCAGTCTTCAGTCTTCAGTCTTCAGTCGCAGTTTGCGGTCTTTCCGCCTACGTTTCACTTCGGACGGACAGGCAGTCTTCAACTTACTTAACAACAATATTTTTGTTTTCAATTTTAGACAAAAGTTTAAGTTCATTGTTTTCAAACAAACGGTCTAAATCAAACAAATCTGCATCTTTGTTTACAGGTTTGTAATTGTTGTAATCTACAAAGCGAATGCCTTTAATGTAACGTTCATTATAAGCTTCTCTAAACCGCATTCCTCCACCATCAGTTAAATACGAATATGCTATATATTCGGTCTTGCTATTTTCAGAATTGATCCAATACACAAACACATCTTCAAAATCTTCTCCACCTCCATCTTCACCAAAAGTAACTTTAATTTTGTGATACTTTTTTTCTTTAATAGTAACCTCTTCCAAATAGGTTTTATGCACAGCTGTATCATTTAAGCCATAAGGCAACACCGAAAAATAATGCACAGAGTTTACAGAACTTGAATATCTTGGAGTCATAGAATCTGCCACCTCAACTAATTCGTTATTTACAAATCTTTGAAATCCATCATTAGACAATACATCTTTAATTTTTCTAACTGAATCGGTAAAACGACGCTCGTATTGATACATTCCATTATTACGAATAGCTGTATAATGTTTATTTCTAAAATCGAAAGAAATAGTGGACGATTTTATAATGTTTCCTCCAGTAACTTCAATAGATTTATCAATTATATCTTGAGCAATTGGTTGTGTTTCTTGTTTACAGGAAATCAATATAACAATTAATGCAAGGGCAGATATTAATTTTTTCATTTGAGTATTTTTAAATTTTTGTAAAAATAATTTAATCCTATTAATAAATTCTGAAAAAAAAGTTAAGA
>JADFSQ010000179.1 GCA_022560715.1 Bacteroidota bacterium | reverse complement strand
CTACTTAATGTTTTATACTCGTTTTTATATAATTTTGTGTAGGTTTGCTTTAAATTTTTAAGATATGTTTTCAAGTGATGCGAATGCCATTTTTAAAGAAGTGATAGATAGATATCACATTATAAATACGGTTAATCAGTCATTTAACAATCCTTACGACGAGAAAATAAATGTATTAGAACATTTGTTATATAGAAAATGTTGGATAGATACTGTACAATGGCATTACGAAGATATTATTCGTGACCCACAAATTGACCCGGTTGCTGCATTAACATTAAAACGTCAAATTGACGCCTCCAACCAAGATAGAACTGATATGGTTGAATATATTGACAGCTATTTTCTAAATAAACACAAAGATGTTGAAGTAAAAACCAATGCAACAATTAATACCGAAAGTCCCGCTTGGGGAGTTGACAGGTTATCCATTTTAGCCTTAAAGGTGTATCATATGAATGAAGAAGCAACACGAACAGATGCTTCTGAAGAACATAGAAATGCCTGCCAGAAAAAATTAGATGTTTTATTAGAGCAACGTGTTGATTTAAGTACAGCGATAGATACTTTATTACAAGATATTGCAACTGGTAATAAGTATATGAAAGTTTATAAACAAATGAAAATGTACAACGATGAGGAATTAAATCCAGTTTTGAGAGGACAAAAATAATGACTTGTTATCCTAAACTTGTTTCAGGATCTTATCCATTGCGTTTCAAATGCCAAAATCATCAAAACATATCCTTGTTATTCGCCTCTCTGCAATGGGAGACGTGGCAATGACTGTTCCAGTTTTAAGAGCATTTACAGAACAATTTCCAGATGTAAAATTGACGGTTTTAACTCGGGAATTTTTTAAACCTTTTTTTAGAGATTTAGAAAATGTTTCAGTTTTTCACGCTGATGTAAAAGGAAAACATAAAGGTATTTTTGGGCTTTGGAAACTTTCAAAAGAATTAAAAAAATTAGATATAGATGCTGTAGCCGATTTGCACAACGTATTGCGAAGTAACATTTTAAAATTCTTTTTATTCGGTATAAAATGTGTTCAAATAGATAAAGGCAGAGCAGAAAAAAAAGCATTGACTACCGGAGTAATATTCAAACAACTAAAAACCACACAGCAACGCTATGCTGATGTTTTTGAAAAACTCGGATTTAAATTAGAATTGAGCAGTCCATCATTTCCCGAACAATCAAAATTGAATAATAAGACTCTAACCATTGTTGGGAGCGATACACTAAAATGGATTGGTATAGCGCCTTTTGCAGCCTTTGAAAGTAAAATGTATCCTTTAGATTTAATAAAAGAAGTTATAGCCACGCTCTCTAAAACACATAAAATACTTTTATTTGGAGGCGGACAACAAGAGGTTGAGATTTTAAATAGTTTTCAAAACAGTTTTGAGAATGTTATCAATCTCGCCGGAAAATTGTCTTTAAGCGAAGAATTGGATGTTATTTCAAACTTAGATATAATGCTGTCTATGGATTCAGCCAATTCACACTTAGCTGCGATGCTAGGTAAAAAAGTAGTTACCATTTGGGGGGTTACACATCCTTTTTCAGGTTTTGCGCCATTTAATCAACCACAAGATTATGCTTTATTGTCTGATAGAAAACAATTTCCTAAAATCCCAACATCAATTTATGGAAACAAATATCCTGAAGGTTATAAAGAAGCTTCAAGGAGTATTTCTCCTGAAATAATTATTGATAAAATAGAGTCTGTTATTCCTGCGTAGGCAGGAATCTATTCGTAGATTTTAGACCTCACAGGTTTTTAAAACCTGTGAGGTCTTTAAAACAAAGAAGTTACACGGCATTAAGTAATAGAATATAATCAAGGCAGTAATCGGATTTTTAATTTTATTGTTGTCCGAATAAAATTTTTAAAAAACCTTCTTGTTTTTTAATTTTGTATTTTACTGATTGGCAATTATCTAAAAAGAAGTCTTTTCTCTTAAATCTAAAAGCGAAGCGGTCTAACATCTACTTTCACACATCATCATAATCCACAACAATAGTTGGAGTTGTTGGTTGGGCTTGGCAGGTTAAAATTAAGCCTTCGTCCAATTCGCTATCAGTAAGAATATTATTTTGTCGCATGGTTGCTTCGCCTTCTGTTAGTCGAGCAATACAACTGCTACAAATTCCGCCTTGGCAAGAATAAGGAGCATCTATATCTTCATCTAAAGCAGCTTCAAGAATGGTTTGTTTTTGAGACATCTCAAAAGTAGTTTCTTCGTCATCAACAATAATGGTAATTTTAGTGTTATCACTTTTAGTAGTTTCTTCTTTAATTTCAGTAGGTTTTGCAGCTTTAAAAAGTTCATAAAAAATGGTCTTCTCATCAATATTATGTTCGGTTAAAACGTCTTTTACAGTATAAATCATGCCTTCTGGTCCACAAAGATAAAAGGCATCAATAACAAGATGCTTATATTCGTTTTTAACAATAAGGTTAACAGTGCTTTTTTCAATTCGACCAAAAACAGCATTATCTTCTTTTGCTTGACTATAAACAAACTGTATAGAAAAACGCTCACTATACTTATGCTGTAATTCTAAAAGCTGATTTAAAAACATAGTATCTTTAGTAGTTTTGTTACCGTAAACTAGAATAACTTTGCTGTATATTTCTTCTTCAAGAGCGCATTTAATAATGCTTAATATAGGTGTAATACCACTACCTGCAGCAAAAGCAGCAATATTTTTGGTTTTAGAATCATTAGGCTCAAACACAAAATGACCTTTTGGTGGAGCGACGTTTAAAACATCACCAACCTGTAATTTGCGGTTAGCATAAGCCGAAAACGTGCCATCTTTAACTTCTTTTACGGCCACTTTAAGCTCACCACTTTTGGGCGAAGAACACAGTGAGTAATCGCGCCTCACTTCATTTCCATTAACTGAAGTTTTTAAGGTAATGTACTGCCCGGCTTTAAAAACAAAAATTTCTTTTAAATCTTGAGGAACTTCAAAACTAATGGTTACAGCTTTATCTGTTTCTTTATTTATTTCTTGTATTGTGAGTTTGTGAAAATGCGACATTAAAATAATTTTCAACAAAAGTAGTGAAGTCGCGTTTGAAATTTTAAATTTGTTTGTAACAATTTCGACATTTGATTTACTAATTAACTGAACATTAACCAAAAACTATGATAAAACGTTTTTTAAGCCTCGAATGGAAGCAATTTACTAGAGCGTCATATTTTCAAAAAGGTTTAGCAATTAAAATTTTAATGTTTTTTGCTGTTTTATATTTCGGAGGGATGGCTATTTTAATGGGAGGTGCTATGTTTTTCATTTTAAAAAAGACAATGCCAGAAGCCGATCCAATAGAAACGGTAAACAATTTTATGATTTATTGGGTTTTGGCCAATTTAGCAATTCGCTTTTTCATGCAGCAATTACCAGTAATGAACATTAAACCCTTAATGATAATTCCTATAAAACGGAATATTGTAATTCATTATTTATTAGGAAAGACAGTAATTTCTTTTTTTAATTTCATATCGTTGTTTATTTTTCTTCCATTCACAGTTGTTCTTTTAGTAAAAGGATATCCACCTGTTAATGTGTTATTTTGTTTTTTATCAATTATGTGTATTAATATGGCTTTAAATTTTATTAATTTTTTAATTAATAAAAACAACACTGTTTTTTATGCTATTGCATCAACATTAGTTGTTTTAATTGGGCTTGAGTATTACGATATTTTTAAAATTTCAGAACCTATCGGATTAGTATTTAACACGTTATATACAAACCCATATTTAGCAGTAATCTCTTTGTTGTTAATGGCAGGTTTATATAAAATAAATTTTAATTATGTAAGAAAAGGATTTTATTTAGATGATGCAGTTTCTAAAAAAGCAGAAAAAGTAAATACAACTGACTTAACCTGGATGAATCGTTTTGGAAGTATTGCACCTTTCTTAAAAAACGATGTGAAATTAATTTCGCGAAATGCAAGACCAAAACAAGTTGTAATGATGTCGTTCTTCTTTTTATTTTATGGCTTATTTTTCTTCACTTCGGATGTTTATAGAGAAATGCCTGCAATATTAGCTTTTGCATCAATGTTTATAACTGGAGGTTTTTTAATGACCTTTGGGCAGTTAGTACCATCTTGGGATAGCGAATATTATAAACTATTTATGAGTCAGAATATTTCATATAAAAAATATTTGGAATCTAAATGGTATTTAATGGTAGTTGCAGTAGCCATCTCGTTTGTATTAAGTACGCCATACATATATTTTGGCTGGGAAATATTTGGAATGATAGCAGCAGGAGCATTATTTAACATCGGTTTAAACACGTTTATAACATTGTTGGGAGGCGCACTAAATAGAGTGCCAATAGAGTTAAATACTAAAGCGAAGGCATTTAGTAACACCAACGGGTTTAATCTCACACAAATGCTTATTGGTTTACCAAAATTAGTGCTTCCAATGATTCTTTTTTACGTTCCATATAAGTTGGTTAGTTTTAATGCAGGACTTATCGTGTTAGCATTAAGTGGTGTTTTAGGAATCGTGTTTAAAAACTTCTTTTTAAATAAAATAGAAAGAATTTATCAAAAAGGGAAATATAAAACAATTGCAGCTTTTGCCGAAAAAAAATAACTATAATAAATTATGATATCAGTTAAAAATTTATCAAAATCTTATAAAGGAATACGAGTATTAAATATAGAAAATCTGGAAATTCCAAAAGGACAAAGTTTTGGTCTTGTAGGAAATAATGGCGCAGGAAAAACTACATTTTTTAGCTTGATTTTAGATTTAATACAACCAACGACAGGACAGATTAAAAACAAAGAAATTTTAGTAAACGAAAGTGAAGAGTGGAAGCCTTTTACATCATCATTTATTGACGAAAGTTTTTTAATAGGCTACTTAACTGCCGAAGAATATTTTTATTTTATTGGAGAACTTCGCGGTCAAACCAAAGCAGATGTAGACACTTTAATTTCTCAATTTGAAGACTTTTTTCACGGAGAAATTCTAGGGCAAAAAAAATACCTACGTGATTTAAGTAAAGGAAATCAAAAAAAAGCAGGTATTGTTGCAACGTTTATTGGTAATCCTGAAGTTATTATTCTTGATGAACCTTTTGCAA
>JADFSQ010000178.1 GCA_022560715.1 Bacteroidota bacterium | reverse complement strand
GGTTTCTGCTTCGGAATGGTATCCAAACCTACTCGCAAAATTACCTAAAGCCCAACGTGGAATTAAAGGTTGCTTTCCTGTTAAATCGGTATAATTATCTATGAGGTCTAACCAGGAATCACCGACAATAACCTGATATGTTTTTCTGCCGGAAATAGTTTCGTAGGTGAGTGTGTTATCCTTTTTACTATCTAAATCCAAATAGCCTATTGGCGCATTATCAAAATGTATGGCGTACATTTTTGACGACAGCATCAATGGCATGGTATAATTCATCAATTCACTATGTGTTTCGTAACCATAATGTGCCCTGTTATATAACTGCAAACGATTACCACGACGATTCATATCTAATGCTCTTGCGCCTCCACCATAAAGGACTTCGTCTTGGGTTAAATTAAATTGAATGGCTTCGCCACTATCAATTTTTTGATAGCCTGCTTTTTCTGAAATGATTTGTTTGCCTTTGAATAAATACGAAATTTGAAAAGGTTGCTTTTGAATATAGACTTTTAATCCTTCAGAGTAAAAGGTTAGAAAATCAGATTCCTTTGAGTTTGCAAGTTTAACATTAATTGTTTCAGGTTTTAAAACAACTGCATGTGATTCCTTATTAAATTCTTGCCCTTTTGGAATAAAGGTAGTTTCGACAATTTTGGAGGTGTAAAACTTAATAATATATTTTCCGTCGTTTACATTTACTTCAATATGATTTTCTTTTTGCACAATACTTTCAAATGTTCTATCTGAGTTTTGAGCAAATGAAATTTGTACAAAAAACAGCAATAAAATTAATTTTTTTAAGTGTTTCACGCTTTTAGTTTAAACCTACAAGGTTTTCCTCCTTTGATAAATCTTCGGCGGACAAGTTAAAACCTTGCAGGATTTTTAATTATTTAATTCAATAATCATAGAAGATTTACCTTCTACTTTTAATATACTTTTCAAGTTGATTATTTTATCAGAAATAATTTCTTTTCCTGATTTAGCATCTTTAATTATTTCTGCAAAACGATTCAGATTCAACTCTTGTGATTTAGGATTGTTATTGATTACAACCATTACTTTCTCGTCTTCATTATATCTAAAATATACATACACATTATTTTCTGGAACAAATTGCATTGTTTTTCCAAAATGAATTGCCTTATTTTCTTTTCTCCAATTCAACAGTTTTTTTGTAAAATTGAAATACTCATTTTGCTTTTCTGTCCTTCCTTTTTTTGTAAATGCATTATTGATATCACCTTGCCAACCTCCAGGAAAATCACGTCGAATATCTCCATCGCCTTGAGATTTGTTTCCTTGCATCCCTATTTCGCTGCCATAGTAAATTTGTGGAATCCCTCTAACTGTAGCTATTAATGTCATTACTAACTTATAGTCTTTAATATCTGGATATATTTGATTGATTCTATTAGTATCGTGATTCTCGGCAAACACCAAAATATTATTAATATTGGCATATAAAAAGTCATTTGCAAAATTGTTATAAGCGCGAATCATTCCTCTGTCCCAAGATGAAGTTTCATTAAACATAAGTGGGATCTCATCATACAAAGTAAAATCCATAACACTTGGTAAATACGAGTTATAATTATCTATAGCTCCTATTTTACTGTCTTTTTGCCAATACGATATTTGTGCTTGGTCGTGCATCCAGATTTCGCCAACAATATTAAAATCAGGATATTCATCCATTATGGCTTTTGTCCATTTTGCAATGGCTTCTTTATCGTTATAAGAATAGGTGTCTACTCGCAAACCATCCAAATCGGCATACTCAATCCACCAAATTGCGTTTTGCGTAATGTAATTCAACACTAAAGGATTATTTTGATTCATATCTGGCATTGTGGTATCAAACCAACCATTCATGCATCCTTCGGAATCAACTTTTGAAGCATTGCCGTCAAACTGTGTTGTCATTCTGTAATTACTACGTTGAAATCCTTTTTCGCCATTTCCCCAATAATGAATCCAATCTTTAGAGGGTAAATCTTGTATCATCCAATGCTTAGATCCCCAATGATTGGTTACATAATCCATAATAAGTTTCATATCTCGCTTATGCATTTCAGTTGCTAAACTTTTGTAATCTTTATTAGTACCAAAACGAGGATCTATTTTATACAAATCACTTTGGGCATAGGTATGGTATGAATATTTTGGTTCGTTATCTTCCAACAAAGGTGTACTCCAAATAGCTGTCGCTCCCAAATCACTTAAATAATCTAAATGATTGATAACACCTTGAATATCGCCTCCATGTCGACCGTTTTTATCGTTTCTATTTACGTTTTCAACAGTATCGTCTGTGCTGTCATTATCAGGATTGCCATTTGCAAAACGGTCTGGCATTATGAGATAGATAACATCACTTGAATCAAAGCCTTTTCGCAAAGCGGAATTTTTTCTTCGCTCTTTAAATTCATAAGATACTGTTTGAATTACTTTGCCTTTTTTGGAAAATAAAATTGATACAATTCCAGGTATAATACTTTCAGTATTAATAGTAACAAATTGGTAGTTAGGATTTTCTGTTTTCCGCGTATTGATAATTCTTATATCGTTTGATATCGATATATCATAATCAGCAATATTTTCTCCGTAAACCATCAACTGCAATTCAGTATTATTCATGCCAGTCCACCAAAAAGGAGGCTCAATTTTTTCTACTTGTGAGAATGTAGAAAGGCTAAAAAACAGAACTAGAACTTTTATTATAGTTTTCATATTATATAACAAATTCATACTTACACTTCTTAAATGGATTAGCTACGCTGAACCTAAAGGTTTGTCTACCTGCAGGAATGACAAAAGAAATAGATAAATATGAAAATTGGTTTTTTCATTTGTATTGTTTTAGACCTCACAGGTTTTTAAAACCTGTGAGGTCTTATATTAAACTTTCACCAAACTATTAGGTGAAATAGTAACTTTTTTTTCGTTAACCAAAATGTCTAAATCGTGCTTACCGTCTAACTCAAAAGTAGTTTCATTTTGATACACATTCACTTTTAAAATTTGGTTTCTAAAGTTTATTTTAAACGAATATGCTTCCCATTGTTTAGGAATTTGCGGACTAAAACTCAATCTATCATTTTTTATTCGCATACCTCCAAAACCTTCCACAATACTCATCCAAGTTCCTGCCATACTTGTTATGTGCAACCCTTCTTCAACTTCATGGTTATAATCGTCTAAATCTAAACGAGAGGTTTGCAAATAAAACTGATAGGCTTGCTCCATTCTTCCTAATTTTGCTGCTTGTACACTATGCACACATGGAGATAATGAGGATTCATGAACTGTAAATGGTTCGTAAAAATCAAAATGACGTTCTAATTCTTCTTGTGTAAAATGGTCTTCAAAAAAGTAGAATCCTTGTAATACATCAGCTTGTTTTATATAAGGTGAACGCAAAATCCTGTCCCAAGACCATTTTTGATTGATTGGTCTTTCCGATTTATCTAAATTGGCAACAGTAATTAATTCTTTATCTAAAAAACCATCTTGTTGTAAATAAACTTTATGTTCTTCTGAATATGGGAAATACATATTATTGGCAACATCCTTCCATTTTTCTATTTCTGAATTTGATAGCTTCGCTTTATACATGATTCTTGTATAATCTGAATCAAATTCGGCTTTAATTCTATTTATATTTTCAATCGTATAATCAATACACCATTTTGCAATATAGTTTGTATAGAAATTGTTGTTTACGTTATTTTCATACTCATTAGGCCCAGTAACGCCTAAAATAACATACTTGTTTTTTGTAGTTGAAAAGGTTGCGCGTTGCTGCCAAAAGCGAGCAATAGCAATTAATACTTCCAAACCCTTTTCTGTAATATAACTATAGTCTCCTGTATATCGATGATAATTAAAAATGGCAAAAGCAATGGCGCCATTTCGATGAATTTCCTCAAAGGTAATTTCCCATTCGTTATGGCATTCTTCGCCATTCATGGTTACCATTGGATACAAGGCTGCTCCATTTTTGAAGCCTAATTTTTTGGCGTTTTCTATCGCTTTTTCTAAATGTTTATAACGATATTCCAATAAATTTCTGGCTACATTTTGATCTTGTGTAGCCATATAAAATGGTATGCAAAATGCTTCAGTATCCCAATAGGTGCCTCCACCATATTTTTCGCCAGTAAACCCTTTAGGACCAATGTTTAAACGTGCATCTTTACCAAGATAGGTTTGATTGAGTTGAAAAATATTAAACCGAATACCTTGCTGTGCTTTTACATCTCCAGTAATGGTGATATCTGAAGTTTTCCAAATATTTCCCCAAGCAGTTTTTTGTTGTTCAAGCATAGTATTAAAACCAAATTCAGTGGCTTTCTTTAATGCAGCTTTTGCTGCTGAAACTAATTCGGTTTTGTCATAATTACGATCTACTGTGTAACCTCCAAACTTATGAATAGTGTATGTTTCACCTTGTTTTACATTAAATTGATAACTAAATGACGCATAATTGGCATCTGCTTCAATATTTGGTTCTATTAAAACATATTTGTCATTAATAAATACTTTTGATTCCATAAAAGCACAGATGTAAAAATCGGTTTTCATGGTTTTTGCTTGTATAAAAGCCTGATGATTTTCGTGACTTACGTGTAAGGTGTCCCAAAATTTATCGTCCCAATTGGTGTCTTCATTGGTGATTGCAGCATCTAAATACGGTTGAAACGTAATTGTAGCATCACTGTTTATTTCATCTATACAATTTGCCCCATCAATATCTACAATGATTCAAACTTTGCAAAACTATGTCAAATAAAATGAGGTTTTCTCTTGGTTGATAAAACTAGAGCCTTTTACTCTTGATGTCGAGATTAAGAAATCAAATTATGCTTCCATAACAGAATATAATGATACTATACCACAATCCAGGCAGTGATGAGCAGAGCGAAATGTGTTTTTTTCGTAACCGCTCTCAGCTAAAACATATTTTCCCTTCAATCCTTTTTTACTTATGTTAACAATATCAACTAATTTGAGATTTTGACTGTCACAATTAAGACACTTGATTTTTCCTTTATTTTTGTCACTCATTTTTTCTACCTCTTGAATGGTTTAGAAAAATCACATAGTACGAACTAGGTATTTTTTTCCTATACGGCCAATGATTTT
>JADFSQ010000177.1 GCA_022560715.1 Bacteroidota bacterium | reverse complement strand
ATTTTAATCAAACCATTGTTAATTATTTAAATAGTTCTGGCGAAATTTATATTCATGTTCCAAAGGCAATAAATGTAAAACAAGTATATCTAATTAATCTTTTAGGTCAAATTGTAAAATCCTGGAACATAACCAATACACCAAATATATCTAATAATGAATTTAAAATTCCTGTAAAAAATATTTCTGAAGGAAACTACATTATTAGAGTAGAAACTAATAGAAGGACAATTAATAAAATGGTGATTATTACTCAATAATTATAAATTTTAAGTGTTTTAAAAGCGTCTATTTTCAAATAGACGCTTTTTTTTTATCATATTCTTAATTTCAATTTGATGCATTTCATCGGATTTATTGTACTTTTCATGGATAATTTAAAATAAATTATTATATTGCACCAAGTAAAATAATTAAGTTTCATTTAGCCCCAAAATCGAATGAAAAAAATTACTCATTTTTGTATTGCATTATTCATAATTTTATTTACAGGTAATATTGGTGGTACTTATGCCGCAAATTTAGATGCAGAATCGAATAACAACGCTAACGAAATACAGCGTGTTAGAATAGATTTTGTGTCTCCCGACAAATATACACGACATTTACTTTTAGCTTTTACTCCAGATAATGCTGCGACCGATGGTTTTGATTATGGTTACGATGCTCTAAATCCAGACAATTTCCGAAATGATTTAAACTGGATGATAGAAGAAAAAAGATATATTATACAAGGTGTTGGTGCTTTTGATGAAACAAAACAATATCCTTTTGGTCTTTTTTTGGGAGATTCAGGTGATATTGAAATCATTTTAACAGGATTGGAAAATTTTGATTCAGAAATTGATGTTTATATTTATGATCTATTTTTAGATACATATACGAGAATTAATGATGACAGCTTTAAAATGAATATAGATGCAGCCGATTATTTAAACAGATTTTTCATAGCATTTCAAGCACCTGAAGTTATTGAAAATCCAATTGATGATGATGAAATAGAAACATCGCCAATCGTTGAGGTTGAAAACACTTCCATAAATTATTTAAATAAAACTAACGAAATATACATACAGGTACCAAATACTGTAAATGTTAAACAGGTATATCTTATTAATTTATTGGGTCAAATAGAAAATTCATGGAATAGTATGAATGTTGACTTTTCTAATGAAATTAAAATTCCGGTAAAAAATATTTCAAATGGAGTCTATATTATAAAAGTAGAAACAAATACAGGTATAATTAATAAGAAGGTTCTTGTCAGACAATAATAATCTATACTTCAAATAACGTCATTAATAAAAAAATCCAAGCAATAAAAAAACGGTTTAGATGTTTCTAAACCGTTTTTATTTAGTAGCGAGAACGAGATTTGAACTCGTGACCTCTGGGTTATGAATCCAACGCTCTAACCAACTGAGCTACCTCGCCAACTTTATGCGGCTGCAAATATAAAAACAAAATAAATGGCTGCAAATATTACAAGAATAAATTATTATTAAATTTATTTTTAAAACTACGTAATTATTGTATATATTGACCAACTAATTTTAAGAGTAAATGGCAGATAAAATTAAATTTGAAATAGAATTCCCAATTCAAGCTTCACCACAGTTATTGTTTCAATATATTTCAACGCCTTCAGGACTGTCTGAATGGTTTGCTGATGATGTAAATTCTCGTGGCGAGATTTTTACTTTTATTTGGGATGATAGTGAAGAAGATGCAAAATTGATAAGCAAAAAAAATGCAGAGCGTATTAAATTTAAATGGTTAGAAGATGAAGATGCTCCAGTATTTTTTGAAATTAAAATTCAGGTTGATGAAATTACCAAAGATGTGTCTCTAATAGTTACAGATTTTGCTGATGAAGATGAAGTGGAAGAATCAAAAATGCTTTGGGAAAACCAAATCTCGAGTTTAAAGCAAGTTTTAGGTTCAGCTTAAATTATATTTTAATTTAATGAAATATGTCCCGTTCCGATAGTTAAAGGATTCGGGATTTTTTATGATTAATAGTAACGGAAATATTATAAAAAAATCACAAGCATCGATATCGATAAATAATCGAGGCTTTACCTATGGCGATTCAGTTTTTGAAACTATAAAAGTATTGCAAAACAAGGTGCTGTTTTTAGAAGACCATTACTTCAGGTTAATGGCATCACTGCGCATTTTGAGGATGGAAATCCCAATGAATTTCACTATGGAGTATTTTGAAAATGAAATTCTTAAACTTATTAAAATCAGCAATTTGAATTCATTGTCTGTTCGCGTAAAATTTATTGTTTACAGGAGTGAAGGTGGTTTGTTTACGCCTGAAACTAATGCTATAGAATATTTTGTGATTGCAGAGCAATTATATACCGAACTTTACGAGATAAGCAATGAGAATTATACTGTGGATTTATATAAAGACAATTATACGTCTCCAGGTTTAATTTCCACCTTAAAAACAAATAATCGAATCATTAATGTTGTAGGCAGTATTTATGCTAAAGAAAACAACTTTAATAATTGCTTAATTTTAAATACCAACAAGCATATTGTTGAAGCGTTGAATGCTAATATATTTTTGGTTAAAGATAAAAGTATTAAAACACCACCACTTCAAGATGGTTGTATTAAAGGAATTATGAGAAAACAAATTATTGAAATAGTAAAATTATTGCCAGAATATACTATTGAAGAATCATCAATCTCACCTTTCGAACTTCAAAAAGCAGACGAGTTGTTTTTAACAAATGTTATTTCAGGAATACAACCAATAACACAATATCGAAGGAAAAGGTTTTCAAAAGAAGTATCAAAAAAGATATTGACCGAATTAAATTTGAAAGTTAAATTGTTTTAATTACTAGAAGGATCTTCAGGAGCATTAGACCAAATAGTATAATCTCCGCCAAATTCCAGCATTTTTTCCTTCCAGAACGAAGGGTCATTTTTTTCAAGAATAGATGATTTATATATGTTTTTAGTAACAACCCACGAATTTGAAATGAGTTCACTAACCAATTGATTAGTTTCCCAACCAGAATACCCCAGAAAAAAACGGATATCACCGCTCTTTATTTTTTTTTGATCGATAAGGATTTTAACACTGTTAAAATCTCCTCCCCAATAAATCCCGTAAGATATTTCAATACTGTTAGGAATTAATTCTGGTATTTTATGAATAAAATAGAGGTTGTCTTGTTCTACAGGACCTCCATTATAAATTCTAAAAGAGGCATCTATTTCAGGAATTAAATCCCTGATTGTATAATCCAGTGGTTTATTTAAGATAAACCCTACTGACCCTTCATCTGAATAATCTGCTAATAAAATTACAGACCTGTTAAAAGACTCATCGCCAAGTATTGAAGGCTCGGAAATAAGTAAATAACCTTTTTCAGGGTTTAGATTATTCATAAATTAATGATTTTAAGTATTTAAATCTAATGAAAATTTTTGTAAAAACAAAAAAGGCTCGTTAAAAACGAACCTTAAAAATAATTTATAAATAATTTAGTTTATTGCATCGCTTAAATCTGATCCAGTTTTAAATCTAATTACATTTTTGGCTTTAATTGTTAGAGGAGCACCTGTTTGAGGGTTTCTTCCTTCTCGTTCAGCTCTTCTGGTAACAACCCAAGTGCCAAATCCTACTATTGTAACTCTATTGCCTTTTTGTAAAGCTCCTTCGATATCAATAAATAAACCGTCTAATGCTTTTTTAGCTGCTGCTTTTGTAATACCAGCATTTTTTGCCATACTGTTCACTAAATCTGTTCTGTTCATAAATTTTAATTTTAATTGTTATTATTTGGGTTAACGACTTTGTTAAATCCTATACAAAATTATACGGAATATCCACTTACACAAGCAATAGCAGGTGAAATGGCAACTTTTGTTAATAACTTGAACTTATTGTTAATAAAGGAAAGTGTTTTTATAAAATTCTTGTTGTGTCAATGATAACAAGGGTTTACAGCATTTTTGCATCTTCATCAAAATGATAACCATTTAAGAGCGATTTTATATCCATTCTCCTCTTCCCAGGCATTTTTATTTCTATTAGTTTTATAAAACCTTTACGAACAACTACCTTAACTTCAATTTTTGTGCTTAAAATTTTTCCGATTTCGAGATTATGTTTTTGAAGACTTATCTGAACATCATAAATCTTGACATTGAGTTCTTCATTTTTGTTTTTTAGTAAACACCAAGCAGCTGGATAAGGGTTTAATCCTCTTACCAAATTATAGATATTACTTGGCTTATCGTTCCAATCTATAAAACAATTTTCTTTAGTTAGTTTTTGTGCTGATTCAATTGTTGAATTTTCAGGTTGCTGTGTAGTTTTTACTTCACCTTTCTCAATATTTTTGACGGTTTTTAATACTAAAACACTACCAATTAACATAAGTTTATCGTGCAATTTTCCTGCGGTTTCATTTGGAAGAATTTCTACTTCTTGTTGAAAAATCATTGCTCCAGTATCAATTTTTTCATCTATAAAAAAAGTGGACACACCAGTTTTGGTTTCCCCATTTATTATTACCCAATTTATTGGAGCTGCACCTCGATAGTTGGGTAATAATGAAGCATGAAGATTAAAAGTACCATACTCTGGCATTTGCCAAACTACTTTTGGCAGCATCCTAAAAGCAACAACAATGTGTAGATTTGCTTTAAGAGATTCTAACTCTTTTATAAAGATTTCACTTTTTAGATTGCTTGGTTGTAATATATTTAAACCTTTAGATTTTGCATATTGTTTTACGGCAGATTCGTTTAGCTTTCTACCTCTGCCTGCTGGTTTATCTGGAGCAGTAATAATACCAACAATGTTATAATCAGCATCAATTAATGCCTTTAATGATGCTACAGCAAAATCGGGCGTACCCATAAAAACAATTTTTAAATTCCTTTTCATGTGTCTATATTTATTGTTTTTTAACGGTCACATGCTGTTCGCTATTAGTCATTCCCTTGGGAGACAAACATTTTACATGCTCGTTTCATTTTATCTTATAAGTATTTGCACTTGTAATTGTAATAATATCTTTTTCTAACATTATCTTTAATAAAGTAGATAGATGTCTTTCCTTTATTTTAGTATGAACCAAAATATCTCTCGATGATAATGGTTTCTTTTTTAATGCCAAAATTATGGATGTTATACT
>JADFSQ010000176.1 GCA_022560715.1 Bacteroidota bacterium | reverse complement strand
TTAGGTCTTGCACCACCTGAAGTACCGCCAAGACTATAAAATTCTTCTATAACATCAGTAGGCGTTCCGTCTAAAACAGGATTCATTTCTGTGGCAATAACATCTAATTCTAATTGGGTTTTAATCTGAAATTCCGAACTAATTTCGGGTTTATAAATCAATGCTCCCATGCCGCCAGAGCCAACATAAGCCAATCGGTCTAAAGCAGTAATTTGGTTTACTGCAATACCTTTGGATAACAAGGTTCTGTCTAACAACAATCTTCCCCAACCATCTGGCAACGAATCGCTAAAGACACCAAATAACCCATCAAAAATTGTAGTTTCGGCAGATAAAATCTGGTCAGACAATTTCATTTTAAAAGGTGAAATTTGTAAACCTGTTTTAATAAAACTTGGGTAGTATTTAAAATAAATCTTTTTATTATCAGTAACCAACTCTCCTACTTCTATGTGCTTTCCATCTAAACTAATAAAAACAGTAAGCTGCTCTATGTTTTCCATTAGATTTTGGTTTTATTGCTGAATAGTTTTTCGATATGTATCAAGCTGTCTTTTGGCTTTAAAACAGTTTCAAAATCTTCTAATCGCCCTAAAACAAAAACGAGTTTTAACAATGCCTCCAAGGCTATTTTTCCGGTAGATTCAAATCGTTTGATGCTGCCTAAAGACACACCTGAACGCTGAGACAATTCAACTTGGGATAGTTTTAATTGTTTTCTGATGTATCGATGTTTCTGTGCAATGTCTTTTAAAACATCAGAAGGTATTTTATTTATAGTATATTCATTCATTATAGATAATATATTAACCAAATATACAAAAAGAATATTAAAATAGATAATATATTAGCTTGATAAAAATACTTAACTATTCAATCTCGTCCATTTTTACTATAATTAATTGTAAATTTCAGATGCTAAGTTCAATTAGTAAAGCAATTTAGTATACTGTAGCAGATGCTATCACAAAAGCTGTCACGGATTCATCACTTTGAAGTTTTTGAATGCTCCATAATTCATTATTAATCAAATTCATTATCTTTCCTTTCTCTAATCAAAACTGTATTTAACGTTTAGTTGAAGCACATTCTTAAAATGAAATGTAACTTTATAGTTTGTACGGATAAATCCTTATGAAACCCATAACCAAATATACCAAAAGCGGTGAATTTAATATCGCGTACCAAATAATAGGAAAAGGACCTATCGATATTTTATATATTCCAGGTTGGGTTTCAAATATCGACATGATGTGGACAGAACCAAGACTTGCCGCATTCTTGACTAGATTGACTCTGTTTTCTAGACTTATTCTATTCGATAAAAGAGGCACAGGGCTTTCCGATCGTTCAGATGAATATTCAACTATGGAAGAACGAATGGATGACATTAAAGCTGTAATGAATGTCGCTAATTCGGAAAAAGCTGTGCTTTTCAGTCATTCAGAAGGAGGATCTGTTTGTTTGTTGTTTTCTAAAACCTATCCCGAACGCACTATTTCTGTTATAGGCTTTGGGATATTTGCCAAAAGACGATATTCTGAAGATTATCCTTGGGCTCCCACTGATGCTGAACGTGAACTTTCTAATAAAATGATTGAAGACAATTGGGCTCATGGAGATATGGACGGATTACGGACATTAGTTCCTTCATTAGCACATGACAATGGTTTTATGGATTGGTTTGCAAGCTATTTAAGATCAGGAGCGAGTCCTGGTGCTGCATTAAATTTACAAAAACAGTGTACACATATTGATATAACCGGAATTTTAAACTCCATAAAGGTCCCAACTCTTCTACTATTTAGAAAAGGTGATGAAGAAATAAAAGTGGAAGAAGGCAGATATTTGGCAGACCGTATTCCTAATTGCAAGCTTGTTGAGTTTTCTGGAAAGGATCATCTTTTTTGGACTGGTGATACGTTTCCTGTGCTTGATGAAATCCAATTGTTTGTTACTGGTTCACGATCAACAAAGAAAGTACACTATGAGAGCACATTAGATACAAAGAACTCTATAACAAAAATAGAGTCAGTAATGTTAGACAAGTTTCTTTACAATTTAAAAGTTGAAGAGTTTGCAAGCTTAAGTAATAAAAGCTTATCAACTTTCAAGCGAGAATTTTTGAAGATTTTTAATACGACACCATCTCGTTGGTTGAAGTCTAAAAGACTAGAATTCGCAAAAAAACTTTTATTAGAGGCTGATTTAAACATAAATCAAATTTGTTTTGAAAGTGGTTTTATTAATATCTCACATTTCGTTCAATCTTTCAAGTCTAAATATAAATTATCTCCGCATCAGTTTAAAAATAAAAAACTAAATGGTTGATTAGGAATTTTTCTGTTTGAACTTTTTAGAACATTTTTTGAACTTTTTACCAAATTAGTTTCGAATAAATTCATAGATATTTGTAATTAAATTTTATTAATCTTAAAAATAAACTAATTATGAAATCACATTTCAAGCTAATTTTTCTAATATTTTTTGGTCTTTCACTTAACAACTGCAATGCTCAAGTTGATCTTATAAACGATGAATTTCCTGAAGCAAAGCAAGAAATCATGGAAGCTTTTGGAGCGATGGCTCAAAGCATTATAGACGGAGATCTCGATAAGCTTATTTCATTTCACGCTTATGGACCAAAGTTTACCGAATTCAAAAATGGAGAACCAAGGAATGGCGATGAGGCAAATGAAGCTCACGAACGCAATGTTTTTGGATCTGTAACTGAAGTAGTAAAATTCGAAGCGAAAGATTTACAAATAGCAGTATATGGAGATGTAGCCAACGTTACTTTTCATTCTGATTTTCACTTAAAATTTGGTGAAGATCTAGTTGTTGTAAATGACCAAATAACTCTACTGTGGGTTAAGACAGAAGATGGATGGAAAATGGTTCACGAACATCATTCTCCTTTGAGTAAAGAAGAAAATAAATAACGTGCCGCGATAAAGAACTGAGTTAAAAAACAATTCTTTTTTACTTTAACTAGAAACAATATTTCCATCAATAAGACCATTCTGAAGTTATTGTCACAAAATTGTCAAGACTTAACTTTTTCCATTATATTTATCTGCACGATAAACCCTAATAATGGCAGTAAATCTTCGTAAAAAATATTATGGTAAAAAAGAGGGCTCTAAAAAGAACAGACCTTATCGGTTTCAGTTAGATTACTCCCATCAAGGTAAACGAGTTAGAGAGACCATAAAAGATGTTGAGTTTCTACCTGCCGACACCAAAGAAATAAGAAACAAATGAGAAAACGTATTTTGTTTCTATCGGCAATCCTATATACGTCTATAACTTTCGGACAAAATACATTCAAAGCCATTATTAAGGATAGCGAAAGTAAAGAAACGCTGTTCGGTGCAAGCGCAATTATTCAAGGCACAACTAATGGCGCAAGTTCTGACGAAAATGGCTTTTTAGAAATCAATAACATTTCTAATGGGAAACAAATAATAACGTTTAGTTATATCGGCTATCTAGAAAAAGCCCTTACATTTAATTTTCCCTTAACACAAACTGAACCCATAGAAATTTTACTGTCTCCCAGTGAAGGGGACGAATTGGAAGAAGTAATTATTTTTTCCATGCGTTCTAGTAGAACTATTTACAATACACCAACAAGAGTCGAAGCTATTTCTGGTGAAGAACTAGAAGAAAAAGGTAATATGAAGCCTGGTGATATTAGAATGATGCTGAACGAAAGTACAGGTATTCAAACCCAACAAACATCAGCGACAAGTTATAATTCGAGTATTCGAATTCAGGGGCTTGATGGGAAATACACACAAATTTTAAGAGATGGTTTCCCTTTGTATTCGGGATTTTCAGGCGGTTTAAGTTTAATGCAAATTGCTCCGTTAGACTTGAAACAAGTAGAAGTAATTAAAGGTGCTTCTTCAACACTTTATGGTGGTGGTGCCATTGCTGGTTTGGTAAATCTTATTTCAAAAAAACCTACAGAAGAAAGAGAAGTTAGTTTTATGCTTAACGGAACTTCTGCATTAGGTTTGGACCTAAGCGTATTTTATTCTCAAAAATTCAAGAAAGTTGGAACCACTATTTTTGTGTCTTATAATCTGGGAACACCTTACGATCCTTCAGATGTTGGATTTACAGCAATTCCAAAATTTACAAGATATACGGTTAATCCAAAATTATTTGTTTACTTCAATGATAAAACAATACTTAACATTGGCTTTAATACTACTATTGAAGAACGTATTGGCGGCGATATTAAATATATTGAAGATGGAGGTGATAACGAACATTCTTATTTTGAAAAAAATAAGACAAATCGCTTCAGCACACAATTTGAGCTGAATCATATAATTAACGACAAATCTAAATTGTCTTTTAAAAATAGCATAAGTTATTATGACAGAACTATTGAAATTCCAACCTTCAAATTTTCTGGAAATCAATTATCTTCTTTTACAGAAGCAACTTATAATTATAAAGGAGAAAAATCGGAATGGATAGCTGGATTAAATCTTTGGTCCGATACATTCGACCAAGACAAATTTAACGAATCAGAAGTAGTGAACTACAATTACACAACCTTTGGTGTATTTGTTCAAAATACCTGGAACCTAACAGAAGAATTTATACTTGAAATAGGCTTACGTACCGATTATCAAAACGAATACGGTTTTTTTGTATTGCCAAGAATTTCCGCTCTTTTAAAGGTTAATCCAAAACTAGCATTGCGACTTGGCGGTGGTTTAGGTTATAAAACTCCAACTGTATTTACAGAAGATGCAGAGCGCATTCAGTTTAAGGATGTACTTCCGATTGATGTTTTAAAAACCGAAGCAGAACAATCTATTGGCGGAAACTTCGATATTAATTTTAAGACACACCTTTTTGATGAAATGTTCTTCAGTTTAAACTCTTTACTATTTTACACTCAGGTAAAAGACCCATTGATTCTTACGCCAACCGCTAATAACACGTATGAATTTCTACAACCTAATGGATATATTGACACCAAAGGCATTGAAACCAATATAAAATTAACCTATAAAAACTTTAAACTTTTCGTCAATTTCAATTAATTTATATGCAGATCTAGCTCTATAACCATCCACTTTGGATTGACGAACATAAGTATCTCTTCTTTGTTTATTAATCCAATTTTTTGAACTTTTATTTTTTTATGT
>JADFSQ010000175.1:2192-5181 GCA_022560715.1 Bacteroidota bacterium | reverse complement strand
TTTAGAAAAAAGAAAACCTAATGTTGAAAAGAAGTGGATTCCGTAAATAGTTTGCAGTGTTCAGTGTTCAGTATTCAGTCGCAGTATGCATTAATCACTTTGCATCTTTGCGTCTTTGAGAGGAAAAATAAGATATTACCTTTGTAATGATTAGTTGAAAAAATCAAATAAAACAATTTAATGACAAATATTAAGCTATGGATTTCGGCTTTTAGATTGCGAACTTTACCACTTTCGATTTCCGGGATTGTAGTAGCGAGTAGCATGGCCTATTACAATGGATTTTTTAAGATTTCGATATTTATTTTTGCTGTTTTAACTACAATTAGTTTACAAATCTTGTCTAACCTTGCCAACGATTATGGCGATGGAATAAAAGGAACCGATAGCCAAAACAGAATTGGCCCGGAAAGAGCAATACAAAGCGGAAAAATTACACCAGAGCAAATGGTTGGTGCAATTAAAATAAATATTTTGATTGTTATTTTGCTTGTATTTTCCCTTGTTTATAGCGCTTTTAAAACCAACCATTTTTTGTACTCTATGCTGTTTTTTGCATTAGCGTTTGTATGTATTTATGCTGCTATGAAATATACAATGGGTTCTAAGTCTTATGGTTATAGAGCTTTGGGCGATATTTCAGTGTTTCTTTTTTTTGGATTATTAAGTGTTATGGGAACTTATTTTCTTTTCTCAAGACAATTAGATCACGTTATAATACTTCCTGCTTGTATTATCGGTTTATTGAGTGCAGGAGTTTTAAACCTAAATAATATGAGAGATATTGAATCTGACAGAGCTTCAAATAAAATTACGATTGCAGTAAAATTAGGCATTACCAAAGCAAAAGTTTATCATTCCATTTTAATTTTTTCAGCCTTAATTTTATCAGTCATATTTGTTGTTTTATACTATAGATCGCTTTCTAATTTTGTTCTTATTATTGTTTTTATACCATTAATAAAACATATTATAACTATTCATAAAATACAAGATCCAAAATTATTAGATCCTCAATTAAAAATTTTAGCACTATCTACTTTTGCACTTGCGCTTTTGATGGGAATTGGGCATATTTATAATGCTATGTGATTGGTTTTTTGTAGTTTTCAATAGAAATAAAAATTCATGAAAATCACTTTTTTAGGTCATGCGTGTCTTCAAATTCTAATAGGGGAAACCTATATTCTTGTCGATCCTTTTATTTCCGGTAATCCAAAAGCAGCTCATATAGAAATGGATAGTTTAAAAGCTGATTATATTTTGGTGACACACGCACATTTTGACCATACCAAAGATGTTGAAACTATTGCAAAACGAACAAATGCAATAATTGTTTCTAATTTTGAAATTGCAACACATTATCAGAACAAAGGTTTCAATGTGCACCCTATGAATCATGGTGGAAGTTGGGAGTTTGATTTTGGACGCATTAAATATGTAAGTGCAGTACATACTTCATCGTTTGAAGATGGAACTTATGGCGGACAACCGGGAGGTTTTGTGATTGAAGGCGAACATAAAAATATTTACATTGCTGGGGATACTGCTTTAACTTACGATATGAAACTCATCCCAATGCAAACTAAATTAGACCTTGCCATTTTACCAATAGGTGATAATTTTACAATGGGAATTGAGGATGCCATAATTGCAAGTGATTTTGTGGAATGCGATAAAATTCTTGGCTATCATTTTGATACTTTTGGGTATATAGAAATTAATCATGATGATGCTAAACGTCGCTTTTTCGAAAAGGATAAAGACTTGATGCTTCTTGAAATTGGCGCATCTATTGAGTTGTAGTTTTTAAACAAAAGTTAATATGTTTTGACTTTTATTTATTTTAAAGAATTGATTTATTGGTTTTAAAAAACTAACTTCGCTTATTTATGCTGAATTAGTTTCAGTATCGTATGATAGAGACAATTGAAACTGACTATATCTTCACATTGGGCTTAATTTAGAAAAACAGAATGGGAAAACTTTTTAATCCTTCTAAAAGAACTTTTACAGGTCCTTGGATTTTGGACAATAGCTCTTTAGAAGAACTTGACGAAATTGTTGAATACGCTAATTATGAGTTGGAGAAAACTCGCAATGAAAATATTGAAGCGACTGCCATAAAGGATTTTGAAGACAAAAAATATGAAACCTTTGAAAAAGCTAAAGAATATGCTTTAAAATACTCATATGATAGTATTCGGAAAGATATAACGTTGATTTCTAATGATGAATCAAAGTTAACTGACAATTCTATAAAAGAGCTTTTGGTCGACCCAAAAATCAAAAATTTTAAACCAAAAGAATTAAGTGTTGACATTGAATATGGAAGATTGAATATGTTCTCATTTAATGTTAAACAGAGATATGAAGGAGAATTAGAATATGACGTTAAGTCAACTAAATCGGAAGTTGAAGATGAAATAAACTATAAACTCGAAAATTGGGTAGAAAAACACAAACCGTTATACATTCAATCTTTGTGGCTAAAATTTGCCTTTCCTTTAGCTATGTTCGGAGGAGTAATATGCTTAATATTCGCTGCAAATATTTTCTCAACATATAGACCAAGTTCAATACAAGTATATAAAGACCAAATCGAGACAATAATAGAGAAAGGTATTGACGACAAAAATCAAGCAGAGGCAATGGATTTATTATTGAAAATAAATTCGGGATATGTACCACCTGAAATCAAAGAAGAAACAAGAGTTAGTGAAACAGCTAAAAGAGTTTCTATAATATCTTTAGCTTTTTGCTTGATTGGAATTTTTAAACCTTTAACACTTATAGGAATTGGAAAACACAAAAATAAACTAAAGTTTTTCCAACAAAACCTATCACTCTCAATTCACAAGACATGATGGCGGGGGCAACACAAGTTTTCCTACTACAAAAAGAATAGTCAGAAGTAATCATCTATATAAGTATATCATATTTTTTGCATCTTGTCAAGGGTTATTTTGAAGTATTTTCAATAGATGAC
>JADFSQ010000175.1:0-2182 GCA_022560715.1 Bacteroidota bacterium | reverse complement strand
CAATGCCAACCTATAAAAACAAAAACGGAACGGCAATAACACCAAATGCATATATTAAAAATTCAATTATTAGAAAAGCCTATACTAAACAAGATCTTATTTTTAAAGTAAATAAATGGTATCGTGATAATGTTTATAACGATAATAACTTTCGCTAACAAAGAACTGAGTTAAAAAACAAGTCTTTTTTAGTTTAATTTTGATACAAAATTTTCATCATAAGAAATCCCTGATTTAGCTATTGCAAAAGCTTGTTTTAACAACTTATTTGAAACAGCTATTAATACCAATTTTTTACTCTTTCCTTTATTAGTAATTCGTTCATATATTTCTCTACATCCTTTATTGTGTTTACATGCTGAAAAAGCACATAAGAACAATAAATTTCTAAGCTTTTTATTGCCAACCTTACTAATTCTACTTCTTCCCCTAACGCTACTCCCAGATTGCCTTATTGTTGGTGTTATACCAACATAACTACATAATTGTGATAGCTTTCTCGAACTTTGAAAACCCATCAGTGACAACAATCAAAAATAAAGCTGTCTTTACTCCCATTCCTGGAATACTTTTTAGTAAGGTTAATTGCTGTTGTTGTTCTTTTTTAACAAGCTCTAGAACTCGTTCTTCAATTTCGGAGACCTCTTTGTTTAAATACTTTAAATTCCTTTTTAAAGACCTGTAAACAAACTTTGAGGGAATTCCCAATACTTCTTCTCCGTGTAATTTGTTTTTTGTGGCTGTACGATGTTTTAAATAATTATCCTGCAACCTAAATAATTGTAAACATTCACTCTGGATATCTGTTAAGGCTGTATACAAGGGAACTTTATTCATTTGACCATACTCACAAATAGCCTTGGCATCACTCTTGTCGGTCTTTACCTTAGCTAACTTCATTTGAATAAAACGTTTTACTGATAATGGATTCACTACCGATACAAATACGCCTTGTTTATATAAGTATTGAGCCAATCGATAATGATAATAGCCTGTAGCCTCCATAACAACTAATGAGCTTTTAGGTAATGATTTTAAAAAAGAGATAAATCCCCTATCTTCATTCTTAAACTGTTTATGTCCTGTTTCTTGACCATAAACATCAAACACATCTTTGCTGATGTCAACTCCATAAATTTCTGTATATTTATCCATAATAAATGAATTTAGGAAAGAACTAGCTACCGCAGTTTCAACAACTTAAAATCGAGATCTAATGTCTCACAGTCCCGATAGCTATCGGGATGTACGAAATCTAAGTAGTAAAAGAGAGAGGGTTATCAATGTTGTCGAAGTCTATGCCTCACCGTATAAACTAACCTTAATTCTCTCTTTTGTTCTTTCTGATTAATTACCTAAATTTATGACTTTGTAAACTTAAGATGTATAAAAACAATAGCCGAGATAGTAGTAAATTCAAGGGTTGTAGTCCGCTTCAACTTTATTGTAACTTTACAAGAAAGTTTAACGCAGTCGGCTACTATTCTTATACTCACCGATAAGCGTAACTTCCAAAAACATCCTTAAAACCTTCAATCATTTTCAATCCATTATTTTATAACCCATCCCAAAATAAATACCTATTTTTGAATTGAAAAATGATAGCAACTTACCACCAACACATACTTCAATTTAAACGACCAAGTGGCACATCACGAGGAGTTTTAATTCAAAAAGAAACATGGCTTATTGTTATTACAAATAATAATAAACGAGGGATTGGCGAATGCAGTATTTTAAGAGGATTGAGTATTGATGACAGACCAGATTTTGAAGATAAATTACATTGGGTTTGCCAAAATATTCATTTGGGGTTAAATAATTTACTTGTTGAGTTGGATGAGTTTCCTGCCATTCAGTTTGGATTGGAAATGGCTTTTTTATCTTTAGAAAGTAAAGATGAATTTGTTTTGTTTCCTTCAGAATTTACAAAAGGAGAAGCTTCAATTCCTATTAATGGTTTGATTTGGATGGGCGATAAGCCCTTTATGAAACAGCAAATAAAAGATAAAATTGAAGCTGGTTTTTCGTGTATTAAACTAAAAATTGGAGCTATCGATTTTAAAACTGAGTTAAGTTTGTTAAAATCTATTCGTGACGAATTTTCTACTGAAGATGTCGAACTACGTGTGGATGCCAATGGTGCTTTTTCTGCAACTGAAGCTTTAGAGAAATTAAAGCG
>JADFSQ010000174.1 GCA_022560715.1 Bacteroidota bacterium | reverse complement strand
TCCCAATTATGTCCTTCGCCTTATATCCAAATATTTTTTCTACTACCGAGTTGCTATAGGTAATAAATCCTCTTTCATCTAACTCATAAATCCATTCTGAAGTATTCTCTACAATATTTTTAAACTTTTGGTTGGATAATATTAATTTCTCTCTCGCCTTTTTCAGGGCTGTAACATCTTCTCTAATAGATAAAAAATTTATAATCTTTCCTTCTTCATTTTTTATAGGTGTAATCGTAGCTTTTTCCCAAAATAATTTCCCTTTCTTATTTTTATTTTGAAATTCTCCTCTCCAAGTTTTTCCTGATTTAATGGTCTTCCATAAATGAGTATAAAACTCCTTAGGGTGAAAGTTTGACTTTAACATACTAGGAAAATTTCCTAAAACTTCGGCAGCAGTATATCCGGAAACATCTGTAAAACTTTGGTTTGTGTACTCTACCCTTCCTTCTGTATCCGTAATCATAATCGTATTAGCACTTTGCTCAATCAAATTAGCTAGATTTTTGTTTTCACTTTCAATAGCTTCTCGCTCTGTGACGTCTCTAAAGGCAACAACCCTAAGTGCTTTATTGCCTTCTGAAATAAAATCTCTGGCTTCAACTTCTATTGGAAACACGGTGCCATCTTTTCTTATTCCTTCTATTACATAAGGTAAGGTATGGTTTTGAGCAATATTTTTAAAAACAGTTTCATGGTGTTTTTTTAAAATAAGGAGTTTAATTATATTTTTCCCTATTAGCTCCGTGCCATTATAACCAAACATATTTAAAAGGGAAAGATTTGTCTCTAATGCAATAGAATTATCGTGAATCAAAATACCTTCAAAACTTAGATTCCATAAATTTTTAAATTTCTCTTCGTTCCTTATAATTGTTTCATTGGATTTAAAAAGTAACTCATTCTTCTTTTCTAATTCCCTTTCATGTTTTTTAATAGAATTAAATAATGGAATCATAAAGAACAGTCCTACCGATAATAATATCGAAACTGCAAGAACTACATACTCTGAAGATGTTTCCCCTGAAACAGTTGTATTCTCCTTTAACAAATGAATTAATGTGATACTTCTTCTAATTACCACAAGAAATATTGCAACTGCAACCAATATCCATGGGTAAAAAACTTTCGTGATTTTAATTAATTTAATTGCAAGTAATACAGCAACTAATAGAAAAATAATTGAAGACAATAGTATTATTTCCATATCTTAATAAAATAAATAAACTAAAATATTTGAGGGCTATAGATCAATGAAAAAAACGAAAACGACTCTTAAAAATTTAATATAAATTTATGTAGGAAAATTTTACATTATAAAGATATAATTATTTTTCTTAAATTAAAACTTTAATACAATTTTTTATAGTTAGAATTGTTTAAATTCTTACTTAATCACTTTCCTTTCAACCTATTTATCTCTTCACTAACTTTCTTCTGTACTATCTTACCATAACTATCCTGTGTTATTTTTATGCTAGAATGCCCTAATAACTTACTCACAATCTCCATTGGAACATCATTATATAACAATACAGTACTGGCAAAAGTCTTTCTAGCTATATGATGTGTAAGATTAAACTCTATATCACATTTTAATTATTATTTATTATATTTACAAAAACACCTACAAGTTTTTAAACATTTATCCTGCTCATTATCTCCCCAGGTATAATAATTCCTACTGATAGTAAAAACAACTGAAGTTTGAACTATTATATCAAATCTAAAACTATTAGTTACAGAAAATATGACATTTTTTGGTAAGATAACAATTACTCCTACTTCACCTGATGACCGAATTGAAGTGATAGACTCTTTGCGTGGGTTTGCCATTTTAGGAATCTTGATTGTCAATATGCAGGTATTTAGTGGGTCCGGTTGGGAAAAATATATTTTCACTGGAAAATTGGATCAATTAATCTATTGGATCATTGAAGTTTTTGCAGATAACAAATTTCTAAATCTATTTTCATTTTTGTTTGGGGTTGGCTTCGCTATACAACTTGGAAAGGCAATCAGGAAAAAATCAAATTTTAGAACTGTATATATTCGAAGACTCTTGGTTTTATTTTTCTTTGGAATTATTCATGGTGTTTTTATAGCATGGGTAGACGTATTGTCAGCATATGCTATTTTAGGATGCTTATTACTTTTAATTTACTACTTTTCTAATAAGACAATCAAAATATTATTTGTTATTTGTCTCCTTACTCCATTCGTATATAATCTTTCGGATGGACCCAACATCTGGAATCAGGAAAACAAAGAACATGTAGTTCAAAACGAACTAAAAGCTAAGTCAGAGTTGTGTCATTCCTGTGATCGTGAATTACACAAGGATGGGACTTATAATGAATTAGTGCTGATGAGAGTGGACTATTGGAGCCACATTCTCACTTCATTTGCATGGTACATAAGTATAATTGGTAATGAGTTTGTTATGTTTTTGATTGGCTTTTATATTAGTCGCAAGGGATTCTTCCAAAATCTTCAAAAACACATCGTCCAAATAAAAAGAGCATTGCCATGGATTTTTATCATTGGTTTGACAATTACATTAGTGAGTCTATATTCAGAGAATCTATTTTCCAATTTTTCAGATATTATTAAAGATCCGATTGCAGAACTATTATTTGTTCTCGGGGCAATAGCAATGTCAGCATCCTATTTATTTGTAATAATTATCTTAAATAGTTCCGGTCTATGGAAAAAATGCCTCACTTGGCTCGCTAAAGTGGGTCGTATGTCTTTGACTAATTATCTTCTCCAATCTATCATTTGTTCCTTTATTTTCTATGAACATGGCTTAGGTCTCTATGGAAAGTTAGGTCCGACAATTGGAATCTTGCTTACCTTATTAATATTTATACTTCAAATTATTTTTAGTAATTGGTGGTTTAAATGGGCTAGATTCGGACCATTTGAATGGATATGGCGAAGTATAACATATGGAAGATTACAACCTATTTTGAATTAACTTATGATACATTGATCATAATTGTTGGAATAGGTCAAAACGACATATTAGAAATAAAAAATTCCAATCTTATGATTGACATTTTATTGGGGTTGCCCCCCTGCCTTAGACAGACAGGCTCTTGAATCTGAACTATGTCCTCCACAACCTCTCCATTTCTAAACTTACCCTCTTCTGTACAATCTTTCCATAACTATCTTGTCTTCAACATCGTTCCAGTCTATAGTTACTTCTTTTCCTTGAAAACTGATGCTTTCAATTCTTAATATTCCTGGGTTAGCATTTTGAGGCAGACTATTATCATTTGTGCTACATCTAAAAATTAATACTGCAATAATTAAACATAATATAAAATTTTTCATTTTTTTAACTTTGTATTATTTAAAATACAGATAAAGTTACTAATAATTTACCTCAATATGAAAAAAGTCATATTTTTAATTATCAAGCTAGATTTATTAAAATCTATAAATAAAGTAGTTGAAGAGGAATCACCTCCCTTTAACCGTTCCATCTCCAAACTAGCCTTCTTGTGTACGACCTTACCAGAGTGATCTTGTTTAGTTTTCATTTAAGACAAGACAAAATTTAAAATATTCAAGAAAGACTTGGTAAAGTTGACATTTATAGAAGATTATAAAATGCCCCAAAACAAAAAAGCATCCCAATCTTCTATACAGAAAAAAGGAAAGCTTTCCATTGGTTTAACTACTTAAACCACTGATAAACATTAGTTTATCAATCAACACAACATTTTAAAATTGCTAAAAAATATATACATTTTTTAGCAATTAAGCGGTCTGGACGGGACTCGAACCCGCGACCTTCGCCGTGACAGGGCGACATTCTAACCAACTGAACTACCAAACCGTTGCATTATTGCGGTCCTGCCCACCGAAGCAAGCTATCGGTGCGTAGGCGGGTGCAAATATACATTCCATTTTTTATATCACAACAAATTTTTTATGTTTTTTGCTAAAAACTGTCTTAAACAAATTTTTGCCGTTCTAACATATAAGTCGTCAATATTTTATCGAAACTCTCATTTATATTTGCTTCAACATATTTAATTTTATACTGTCCGCATTTTAATTTAATATCATTGAAATATGTGTTGACCGCTTTTTCGTAATTCTCTTTAATATTATCTGCATAAAGGTTAATAAACGCTCCTGTTTCTACATCTACAAAACGTTTGGGTTTATTATCGAAATTAAAATCTAATTCTTTTTCTTTATCAAACACATGAAATAAAATAACATCGTGTTTGTTGTATTTTAAATGACGTAATGCATCAAAAAGTTTTATACTCTCAATACCTGTTTGAAACATATCAGTAAACACAAAAATCATAGATCGTCTATGAATTTTTTCAGCAATTTGATGCAAATATTCATAAGTATTTGTAGTGGTGTTTTTTGGTGTCGAAACTGCTGTTTCACTTAATTGGGCTATCAGCATTCTGTGATGGCGTTCACTCCCTTTTTCTGGCGCATAATAATCGTACTTATTACTATAAATGCTTAACCCAACTGCGTCTCTTTGTTTTTTAAAAATATGCATTAAAGATGCTGCTGCCAAAGCAGAAAAGCCAATTTTGTTTAGAGAATTAAATGCTAATTTATTTACCTGTGGATAATGCATCGAGCTGCTATTATCAATTATTAAATGGCATCTTAAGTTAGTCTCTTCGTCATAGCGTTTTGTAAAGAGCTTATCGGTTTTTGCAAACAGTTTCCAATCTATATGTCGTGTACTTTCTCCTTGATTGTAAATTTTATGTTCAGCAAACTCTGCCGAAAACCCATGAAACGGACTTTTGTGCATTCCTGTAATAAATCCTTCTACGACTTGTTTTGCAAGTAGATCAAGGTTTTTAAATCCTCCGGTTTTATTGAGTTCTTGTTGTAAATTCATAAAGTATCTAAACTAAAAAAGGTTTGCCAATCTGGCAAACCTTTAAGTAATTTTTATGAAAAATAATTTATTATTCGCTTTCTGCTAATAAAGAATCTAAAGATTCGGCATATACGTTTTTTGGTGCTACACCAACCTGACGTCCTACTACTTCTCCATTTTGAAATACTAAAACCGTAGGTATATTAAGTACACCATATTTATCTGCAAATTCTTGATTTGCATCTACATCAACTTTGCCTACAATTACTTTTCCGTCATATTCTTCGCTAATTTGCTCAATTACCGTTCC
>JADFSQ010000173.1 GCA_022560715.1 Bacteroidota bacterium | reverse complement strand
AGTATCGCTTTTGCCCAGGATAATAAATTTTATTGAAGTACCTATCTTTCTATCTATTCTTATTGGAGCAATTCTTTGGATTGTAAGTAGTATTCTTTCGCTGGGAGTAATTGCAATAGTTCTAAAGTTTGCAAAAAACGAAAAGCCAATAATTCAAGATCTCTTTTCTAAAAAACACCTCTTTTTTAAATATATTTAAATTAAATTCAGTTCCTAAAGATGAACCAAATATATAAGGTAAGTTAAAATTAACTTCAAAAGTTTTTTGCTCATTTTCATCGCTTTTATAAACTAAATTAAAAGACTCTCCATAATTAAGGTTGTTTACAAGAGACAAATTGAGGTAACCGCTAAATTCAATTTTGTTGGTAGTTTCATTTGTGCCAAAACCAAGAAAGCCGTCAAAATTGTTGCTTTTGGTTTTTTCTAAATATAGATAAACAGTAGTTGAATCTTTTGTAAAGAGAATTTCAGGTGGTTTTATTTGGTTGGCAAATTGCAAGGTATTTAGGGTTTCAGATTTTTCTTTTAAAGTTTTTAAATTAAAATCATCTCCTATCTTAATTTTTAAAAAATGTTTTATATAAGATTTTGAAAAATTCTCATAACCCTTAACTATAATATTGTCGATACTTCTTTTTTTGTCGTTAGAAATAATAAGTTCGGCTTGAATGTTATTGTCGTCTTTCTTTTTTAGGTTTACAAGTTTAAGAGAAGCAAAAGGCTGACCATCTTCAACAATTTTAGAGTTTATATAATTAAGTATGTCTTCACTTTTAGAAATAGTTGTTATAAAATATTCTGCTGTAACAGTATTAGAAACAGACTCTAATATTTCTTTTGAAAGCAGGTTTTTATCGTAGTATATATATATGGTGTAATATTTTTTATTTAAGCTGAATTTTGCAACATAAGTTGAGTCGTTTTTTTTATCACTCGACAATAATTTATTTTCTATGAAACCTGATTTTTGAAGTTTAAGATGCAGCGATTCAATTTCATTTTCTAATGATATAAAATCAGTAAAGCTTTTCATGTAATTCAGAGAATCAATTACAGTAGTTTCTAAACTGTCTTTTCCTTTAATGATAAGATTTAAATTTTGTGAGAATAGAGTAGTACAATTAAGTAGAGAAATAGCTATGCTTAAGATTATAATTTTTATAGTTGTCAAAAGTATTTTTTTTATAAAGCTAACGGAAAATTTATTCAAATAATATAAGCCACAAATTAATTTTCAGATAAGTTATAAAAATAAGACTTCAACGTTTGAATAATTCATTTTAATTTTTACCTTTGCAGCCCTTTAAAAGAGGGTTTAGAAAAAATATTATAAAATAATATGCCAACAATTTCACAATTAGTACGAAAAGGAAGAACCAAAATAACCAAGAAGAGTAAATCGGCTGCTTTAAATTCGTGCCCTCAAAGACGAGGAGTGTGTACACGTGTTTATACTACAACACCAAAGAAACCTAACTCTGCAATGCGTAAAGTTGCAAGAGTACGGTTAACAAATGGTAATGAAGTAAACGCATACATTCCTGGAGAAGGACACAATTTACAAGAGCACTCGATAGTATTGGTTAGAGGTGGAAGGGTAAAAGATTTGCCAGGAGTTAGATATCATATCGTTCGTGGAGCTTTAGACACTGCAGGTGTAGAAGGCAGAACACAACGAAGATCTAAATACGGTACAAAACGCCCTAAAAAGTAATTTAAAACTTTAAAAAGAAGACATGAGAAAAAGACAGGCAAAGAAAAGACCACTTTTACCAGATCCGCGTTTTAACGATCAGTTAGTAACACGTTTTGTTAACATGATGATGTGGGACGGAAAAAAATCGGTGGCTTTTAAAATTTTCTACGATGCAATAAATATTGTAGAAGAGAAAAATACTGACGAAGAAAAAACTGCTTTAGAGATATGGAAACAAGCATTATCTAACGTTATGCCTCACGTAGAAGTACGTAGCCGTAGAGTTGGTGGTGCAACATATCAAATTCCGATGCAAATTCGTCCGGACCGTAAAATTTCAATTGCAATGAAATGGCTAATCAGTTTTTCACGTAAGAGAAATGAAAAATCCATGGCTCAAAAATTAGCAGCCGAAGTATTAGCAGCAGCTAAAGAAGAAGGTGCAGCCGTTAAGAAAAGAGTGGATACTCATAAAATGGCAGAAGCAAATAAAGCATTCTCTCACTTTAGATTTTAATTTCGGGATGGCAAGAGATTTAAAATATACAAGAAATATAGGTATTGCTGCGCATATTGATGCTGGCAAAACCACTACTACAGAGCGTATTCTTTATTACACAGGAGTTTCACATAAAATAGGAGAGGTGCATGATGGTGCTGCAACTATGGACTGGATGGAGCAAGAGCAAGAAAGAGGTATTACAATTACATCGGCTGCTACAACCTGTACTTGGGATTTTCCAACAAAAAATGGAGATCCAATAGATGGAACCAAAGAATACCATTTTAATATTATTGATACTCCTGGTCACGTAGATTTTACAGTTGAAGTAAACCGTTCATTACGTGTATTAGATGGTTTAGTATTCTTATTTAGTGCTGTTGATGGTGTTGAACCTCAATCTGAAACTAACTGGAGACTTGCTGATAATTACAAAGTACCAAGAATAGGATTTGTTAATAAGATGGACCGTCAAGGATCAGATTTCATGATGGTTTGTAAACAGGTAAAAGAAATGTTAGGTTCTAATGCAGTGCCTATTGTTTTGCCTATTGGAGATGAAGAAGACTTTAAAGGGATAGTTGATTTAATTAAGAATAGAGCAATCGTATGGCATGAAGATAATAATGGAGCTACATTTGATATTATTGATATTCCTGAAGATTTAAAAGAAGAAGCTGAAAAATATAGAGCTTTACTTATTGAAGAAGTAGCAAGCTATGATGATAACTTGTTAGAAAAATTCATGGAAGATGAAGATTCTATAACAGAAGATGAAGTGCATGCCGCTTTAAGATCTGCTGTCATGGATATGGCTATCATTCCAATGATATGCGGTTCGGCATTTAAAAACAAAGGTGTTCAGTTTTTATTGGATGCTGTTTGTCGCTACTTACCTTCACCAGTAGATAAAGAAGCTATTTTGGGCACAGATCCTGATACTGGAAACGAAATTTCTCGTAAGCCATCTGTAAACGAGCCATTTTCTGCTTTAGCATTTAAAATTGCAACCGATCCTTTTGTAGGTCGTTTGGCATTTTTCAGAGTATATTCAGGTCGTTTAGATGCTGGTTCTTATGTGTTGAATAACCGTTCAGGTAAAAAAGAACGTATTTCCCGTATCTACCAAATGCATGCAAACAAACAAAAAGCAATCGACTTTATTGAAGCTGGAGATATTGGAGCTGCTGTTGGATTTAAAAATATTAAAACAGGAGATACCTTAACAGATATAAAGCATCCAATTGTTTTAGAAAGTATGGATTTTCCAGATCCGGTAATTGGTATTGCTGTAGAGCCTAAAACTAAAGCTGATGTAGATAGATTAGGAATGTCTCTCGCTAAATTAGCCGAAGAAGATCCAACATTTACAGTAAGAACAGATGAAGCTTCAGGACAGACTATTATTTCTGGAATGGGAGAACTTCATTTAGATATTATAGTCGATCGTTTAAGACGTGAGTTTAAAGTTGAAGTAAACGAAGGTCAACCTCAAGTAGAATATAAAGAAGCGATTACTAAAATTGCAGACCATAGAGAAGTTTACAAAAAACAATCTGGTGGTCGTGGTAAATTCGCCGATATTTCATTTACAATAGAGCCAGCCGAAGAAGGCAAAAGCGGATTGGAGTTTATCTCTACAATTAAAGGTGGTAATGTGCCAAAGGAATTTATTCCTTCAGTAGAAAAAGGATTTAAAATGGCCATGATTAATGGTCCTCTCGCAGGATACGAAATCGACAGCTTGAAAGTAACCTTAAAAGACGGATCTTATCATGATGTGGATTCCGATCAATTATCTTTCGAGTTGGCTGCCAAATTAGGTTTTAAAGCTGCAGCAAAAATTGCTGGAGCCGTAATCATGGAACCAATAATGAAATTAGAAGTAGTTACTCCCGAAGAAAATATGGGAGATATAGTAGGAGACCTTAACCGTCGTCGTGGGCAAGTGAGTGATATGAGCGACAGAGCAGGTTCTAAAGTAGTGAAAGCAACAGTTCCATTATCAGAAATGTTTGGGTATGTAACAACACTACGTACACTATCATCTGGTAGAGCAACATCAACTATGGAATTTGACAGTTACGCAATTTTTCCACGAAATATACTTGAAAAAATTCGTGAGGAAGAAGTATAAATATTTTTGACATGAATGATCAAAAACATCAATCTTCAAGTATACAAATAGATTTTAGTCCAGAGGCTGCTCGTCATTTTTCAATGAAAACAAAATCGCGTGTGACATTTGAGTATATTTTGTTGGAAGGAATAAATGATTCGGAGCAAGAGGCCAAACGATTGGCTAATTTATTACGCGGTCCGGCCGAACGAGGGGATTATTGGGTCAATTTAATTGCGTATAATCCGGTTCCGGGTTTGCCGTACAAACGGCCGCCGGATTCGGTTATGGAAAAATTCAAAGACGTTTTAGAAAAACGACATGTCCCGGTTTATTTACGAAAACCCCAAGGTGTTGATATCAACGCCGGCTGCGGCCAATTAGGAGAAGCGATTTAATGGATGTTCAACTTCCTCCGTCGGCGGCCCCTCCCAAAAAAAATCGTTGGGCCTTTTTAGCTCAACCTTGGGCGGTGGTGATAATGACGTTATTTGTGACGGCCATTATTATTGGTCTCTCTATTAATAGCATCATGCTGTCCGTTTTGAATACCCGGCCCGAAGTGGTCGTGCCCGACTTGCAAGGAAAAAGTATTTCGGAAGCCCTGCAAATTGTTTCGGATATCGACTTGGCATTGAAACAAGAAGGCATTGAATTTGATGATGGATTGCCCGCGGGAACGGTTCTACAACAACAACCGCCCTCCGGCATGAACGTGCGCACGGGGCGTGCCATTCGCATTGTATTGTCGAAAGGGGGTGAAGCCATTTTCATTCCCATGATTATCGGGAAACTCTTAGCGGAAGCCCAAAGTTCGTTGGCCGCTGACGGATTGCAATTGGGGGCGGTTGAAGAAATTTATTCCATGGAACATCCCGCGGGT
>JADFSQ010000172.1 GCA_022560715.1 Bacteroidota bacterium | reverse complement strand
CGAAAAAATATTACGGTTTCTTACCGTGAAGCTTGATAAGCATGCTATTGCTTACAATATAATGAAGAGGGAGAAAGCTAAGAATTCTAAAAAATCTGACGAAACGGAGGAAACCGTAGAAGAAGACAAAACGGAAAAAGCAGAAGATAAAAAAGAACCGGTAACAGCTGAAAATTAATATTCTCAATGGCCAATCAATCAGAAATCAGGTATTTAACACCGATCTCAGTAGAGATACGAAAAAACAAATACTGCCGTTTTCAAAAAAACAGAATCAAATACATTGATTATAAAGATCCTAAGTATTTAAGGATGCTCATAAACGAGCAAGGTAAATTATTGCCACGAAGATTAACCGAAACATCACTGAAATACCAGCGGAAAGTAGCCCAAGCAGTTAAAAGAGCGCGTCATTTGGCTTTAATGCCTTATGTAGCAGATTTATTGAAATAAAACGATTATAACTATGGAACTTATATTAAGACAAGATGTTGATGGTCTGGGATTTAAAGACGATATTGTAACCGTTAAAAACGGTTTTGGTAGAAATTTTTTAATTCCTCAAAGATCTGCAATATTAGCAACTATTTCGGCAAAAAAGGTTTTAGCCGAAAATTTAAAACAACGCGCTTTTAAAGAAAAGAAAATTGTTGACGACGCTAATAAAATTGCTGATGCTATAAAAGCATTAGAAATTAAGATTACTGCAAAAGTTGGAACAGGCGATAAATTATTTGGATCTGTAAATAACATTAATGTAGCAGAAGCTATTGAGAAAGAAGGTCATACTATCGATAAAAAATTCATAAACGTTATTGGTGGAAACATAAAACGATTAGGAAACTACAATGCAACTGTTAGATTACACAGAGAAGTTTCGGTCGATTTACCTTTTGAAGTTATAGCACAATCTAAATAATTTTTTTAAGAAGTTAATAACTATTGAAATTTATAATATAAGCCGCTCATTGAGCGGTTTTTTTTATTAAATTTGTATGAACTAATTAAAAATAATAATTAAAATATGTATTCAATGAAAAAAATTACTCTTTCTTTTCTTTTTATATTAATAGGAATTGTTGCTTTTGGGCAAGTAACGACTTCTAATATAAAGGGATTAATTTTAGACGAGAATTCACAGCCTCTCCCAGGAGCTAACGTAATTGCCGTCCACACACCCACAGGAACCAAATATGGAGCTGCTACAAATTTTGATGGTAGATTTAACTTATTAAATTTAAGAGTTGGTGGACCATATACCATAACTATAAGTTATGTTGGTTATAAAGAACAATCTTTTAGCGATGTATTTTTAACTTTGGGTAAAACTCAAAATATAAATATATCTCTGATTTCGGATAGTGAACAACTTGAAGCAGTAGTAATTCAAGGTACTGGCGGAACAGGTACTTTTAGTAGCGACAGAACAGGAGCTGAAACTAATATTGGACGACGAGAATTAACACGTTTACCAACAATTTCACGTTCTGCTGCCGATTTTACACGATTAGAACCTACAGCAAGTAATGGCTCATTTGGAGGTAGAAACGACCAGTTTAATAATTTCTCTCTCGATGGAGCTATTTTTAATAATCCATTTGGTTTGGATGCAGCAACTCCAGGAGGTCAAACTGATGCGCAACCTGTATCTTTAGATGCAATTGAGCAAATTCAAGTGACTACTGCACCTTACGATGTTACCGAGTCTGGTTTTACAGGAGCTTCAGTAAATGCCGTTACAAAAAGTGGTACCAATGAGTTTTATGGAACAGTATATGGGTTCTTTAGAAATGAAGATATTACTGGCAGAAAAATTAAAGGGGATAAATTACCAAAAGCAGAATTAGAACAAATTCAATATGGAGTAAGTATTGGTGGACCAATTATAAAGAATAAATTATTCTTTTTTGCTAATTTTGAAAAAGATGATAGAACCGATTTAGGACAAAACTGGTTGCCAAATACAGGGTCTGGAGCTGTTAACGAATCCAGAGTATTAGAATCGGATTTAATGATGGTACAATCTGCTTTTGCAGCTATAGGTTACGATACTGGAGCTTATGAAGGGTTTTTGCATAAATCTGAATCTAATAAAGGAATCTTTAAAATTGATTGGAATATAAACGATAATAATCGTTTGGCAATTATTTATAATTTCTTAAATGCATCAAAAGAAAAACCAGCGCATCCTACAGCTATAGGATTTAGAGGACCTAGTGCTTCTACACTACAATTTGAAAATTCTGGTTACCAAATTAATAATGAATTACGATCAATTCAGTTAGAGTTGAACTCAACATTAGGAGATAATACTTCAAACAAACTACAAGTTGGATATACAAGTTTTAATGATTTCAGAAATCCATTTTCAACACCAGCACCATCCATCAACATATATAAAGATGGTTCCCCTTATATTATTGTTGGTCACGAACCGTTTTCTGTTCATAACAAATTAAAACAAAAAGTATTTCAGTTTTCAAACAACTTGAATTTTTATAAAGGCAATCATACCTATACGATTGGTGTTTCTTTTGAAAAATTTCAATTCGACAACTCATTTAATTTAGTGAGTTATGGATTTGATTTGTTTGGAAGTGTAGATATTAACGATTTTGATGCTAATGATTATATAGGTACAATTGCTAACGCTGAAGCTGTTTTTGCTGCTAATAATGCTGTAGATGAGGGCACTCCTGGAGCTTGGGCTTTGGCCGAAACAAATGTTGGACAAATGTCATTTTATGTACAAGATGAATGGGATGTAAACGAGAAATTAAAATTAACCTATGGATTACGTTTTGATAAACCGTTATTTTTCGATTCTGCAGAGAAAGCACAAGACGTAATAGACAGAGGTTTTGTTTTGCCAGGTATTCCTTATTTTAATCCTAATACTAATGAAACAGTTTTTATAGATAACACACAAATGCCATCTAACAAATGGTTATACTCACCAAGATTTGGTTTTAATTATGATGTTAACGGCGATGATACGTTCCAACTTCGTGGTGGAACAGGAACATTTACCGGACGTTTCCCTTTTGTATGGTTAGGAAATCAAATTGCTGCGCCAGACGTTTTTTTCTTACAAGCTGTTGACCCAGCTTATAAATTTCCACAAGTTTGGAGAACTAATTTAGGTGCAGATAAAAGATTTAAAGATGGTTTAATCTTAACTGCAGATGTGTCTTATACTAAAGATTTAAATGGCCCTCATGTTCAAAATTGGGCATTGTTTCCGCCATCAGGAACATTAAATGGTGTAGATAACAGACCAATTTATACTACAGCTGATTATGGTGGTGCTATTGCAGATTTTGGATTGGGAGCAGGACCTTTTGTGTTTACAAACTCCGATAAAGGTAGAATTTGGAGTACTTCTCTTAAAGCTCAAAAAACCTTCGATAATGGCTTGTATGCAATGTTGGCCTATAGTTATTTAAACGCTAAAGATGTAAACTCAATTGAAGCAGAAATTACAAGTGATGCTTTTGCTGGTAATCCTATTGTTGGAAACGTAAACGATGATGTATTATCATATTCTAAATACGGAAATCAGCATCGTGTAATTGGAGTTGCAACTAAAAAATGGACCTATGGAAATGATGTATGGGCAACAACCATATCTACATTTTTTGAATATGCAAAAGGTGGGCGTTTTAACTATATATACGGTGGAGATATTAATGGTGATGGATCGGGAAATAATGATTTAATATATGTGCCAACATCAAGCGAGATCGGACAAATGCAATTCTCTGGTTCTGGACAAGGTGCTGCTTTTGATGCCTTTATTCAACAAGATGATTATTTAAGCGGAAGACGAGGACAATATGCCGAACGTTATGCAGCTATTGCGCCTTGGAGAAGCCGTTGGGATCTTAAAATTATGCAAGATTTTAATATCAAAGTTTCCAATGATAAAACCAATACCATTCAGTTTAGTATCGATATTTTAAATGTTGGAAATCTTTTAAGTTCAGATTGGGGATTAGTTCAACAGCCTAATAATATACAACCAATTGGTGTGACTGTTGATGGCAGTGGAAATCCAACATACACTTTTAATACAGACCTGACTGAAACTTTTGGTTATGATTCTAGTTTAGCTTCCAGATGGCAAATGCAGTTTGGATTACGTTATATTTTTTAAAAATAATGGAATATATACGATTATAAATAAACCTCACAGATTTTAAACCTGTGAGGTTTTATATTTTTGTAAATGAGTTCAATACAATAAAGCATTATTATCTTGAAATACACAAGACTCACAAAAGAACAGTTTGAAGAGTTACACCAAGAATTCATCAACTTTTTGGCAACACAATCTATAACTGCCGATGAATGGCAAACCATAAAAGAAAACACTCCAGAAGTTGCCGAACAAGAGTTGGATGTATTTAGCGATATGGTTTGGGAAGGTGTTTTAAAAAAGGTTGATTTTTTAGAACACATTTCGCCACAGCAAATACATTTGTTTTCTTTAAATGAAACAAATATGAAAGTTATTTCGATAAAACTTAAACGTGATATAGATTTAACTACTACTGAAGGCTTTAATTGGTTGCGTGAAAATTTATTGAATGACGATGTCGAGTTTTTACAGGCAAATAAAGAATACACAAAAGATAAAAATTTAGATAAATTCACATTGATACAACAAGGCGCAGTAATTACCAAAGGCGATTTGTTTACCTATTTTAATAAGTTGATTAATTAATTTAATAGTTTTGTCATTCCTGCGAAGGCAGGAATCTAATTTTTAAGTTAGATTATTTCTATAATAATTTAAAAAGATTTCCGCTTTCGCGGAAAGTGACTATGGCACAAAAACCGAGAATACCAAAAGGCACAAGAGATTTTAATCCTGAACAGGTAGCAAAACGAAACTATATTTTTAATATTATTAAAAGTAGTTTTGAGCGTTTTGGATTTCAACCTATTGAAACTCCGAGCTTTGAGTTGTCTGAAACTTTGCTTGGTAAATATGGTGAAGAAGGCGACCGTTTGATTTTTAAGGTTTTGGATTCTGGAGATTTTTTTGAGAAATCTACTAGAAATAGAGTTGGAGAAAGACAGTTTACGTTCCTTAACTTTCATCTACTTGATTCTTTAAGATTTATTTTTAAAAAGATAGTTGAGGATGATTCTTTTGAGTATGAAAAATTAGTTAACTCATCATTTGTTTTTCAAGACTCAGGATATCATATTTATA
>JADFSQ010000171.1 GCA_022560715.1 Bacteroidota bacterium | reverse complement strand
TTTTTTATATTTTGAATTATTCTTAATGAATTTTATCTTTTATATCTAAAAATACATTATTATTATAATATAACCTTTATAGTTGGTGATTTCTCATTTATTTAACAATTATACCCATTGTAAAAATCATAAAATTTAAGTAAATTTGCAGCATACTTAAACCTGTTTAATTATTAAATGCAGATAGATCCTGAAATAACTTCAAATATTTCCTATAACGATTTTAAACAAGAAATCATTGACGATTATACGTTAGCTGTAACAAGTAGAGCGTGTAGTATATTAGGAAGACGTGAAGTTCTTACAGGAAAAGCAAAATTCGGAATTTTTGGAGATGGTAAAGAAGTGCCACAACTCGCCTTAGCAAAAGCCTTCAAAAATGGAGATTTTAGATCAGGCTATTACAGAGACCAGACCTTTATGATGGCAATTGGAGAACTCACTGTTTTACAATTTTTTGCAGGATTATATGCACATACCGAAATTGAAGCTGACCCAATGAGCGCAGGCAGACAAATGGGAGGACATTTCGGTACTCATAGTTTAGACGATGATTACAATTGGAAAGATCTTACCAAACAAAAAAATTCTAGTGCAGATGTATCTCCTACAGCTTCGCAAATGCCAAGATTATTAGGATTAGCTCTGGCTTCAAAAATTTATAGAAATGTAAAGGGAATTGATACTACAAACTTTTCAGAAAACGGCAACGAAGTAGCCTGGGGAACAATAGGTAATGCAAGTACAAGTGAAGGTGTGTTTTTTGAAACTATAAATGCCGCTGGTGTTTTACAAGTACCAATGGTAATGAGTGTTTGGGATGATGAATACGGAATTTCTGTTCATGCAAAACACCAAACTACCAAAGAAAATATTTCAGAGATATTAAAAGGGTTTCAACGTGACGAAAATACTGACGGTTACGAAATTTTTAGAGTAAAAGGTTGGGACTATCCGTCGTTAATAGATATCTATCAAAAAGCTGGGCAAATTGCTCGTAACAAACATATTCCTGTTTTAATTCATGTTACTGAATTAACACAACCCCAAGGACACTCGACTTCAGGTTCACAAGAACGCTATAAAAGTTCAGAGCGTTTAGCATGGGAAGAAGAATTTGATTGTATTGTGAAAATGCGACAATGGATGATCGAAAACGATTTTGCCACAGAAGAAGAATTAGATAATCTTGATAAAAAACTCAAAAAAGAGGTTAGAGAAAAAAGAAAAATTGCCTGGAGTAATTTTCTGGCACCGATGCTTAAAGATCGTAATGAACTTATTCCTTTATTGCAAAATGTAGCCGAGAAAACGGCTAACAAAGCCTTTGTCGTAAAAATTATCAGCGATTTAAATACTATTGAAGAGCCTGTACGAAAAGATATTTTAACTGCTGCACGAAAGACTTTACGGTACATCATTTTTGACAATTCTTTCGAAAAAGAACAATTACAAGAATGGATAAATTGGTATATCGAAACTAATCAACCAAGATACAGCTCGCATCTTTACAGCGAATCAAAACAAAATGCCTTAACAATAAAAGAAGTTAAACCAACTTATAACGAGAATGCCAAAAATGTTGATGGTCGAATTATTATCAGAGATAATTTTGATGCGCTTTTTAATAAATACCCTGAAGCGTTAATCTTTGGTGAGGACTCTGGAGCAATTGGTGATGTTAATCAAGGATTAGAAGGTTTACAAAAAAAATATGGCGAGTTACGAGTTTCAGATGTTGGAATTCGCGAAGCTACAATTCTTGGACAAGGTATTGGTATGGCGATGCGTGGACTGCGTCCTATTGCCGAAATTCAGTATCTGGATTATATAATGTATGCGCTTCAAATTATTAGCGACGATTTAGCAACGCTTCATTACAGAACAAAAGGAAAGCAAAAAGCACCTATGATTATTAGAACACGTGGTCATAGACTGGAAGGCATCTGGCATTCGGGTTCACAATTAGGAGGTATTATTAATCTGGTTAGAGGCATATACGTATTAGTGCCACGAAATATGACCAAAGCAGCAGGATTCTATAATACCATTATGGAAAGTGACCAACCAGCTTTAATCATCGAATGCTTAAATGGCTACCGTTTAAAAGAGAAAATGCCAAATAATCTTGGAGACCTTAAAACACCTGTTGGAGTTGTAGAAACAGTAAAAGAAGGTAATGACATAACTTTAGTATCGTATGGCTCTACGTTACGAATGGTGTTACAAACAGCCAGAGAATTATTAGAAGTTGGTATAAATGCCGAAGTCATAGATGTACAATCCTTATTACCTTTCGATGTAAGTCATGATATTGCCAAAAGTGTAGCGAAAACAAACCGTTTACTTATTATTGATGAAGACGTTCCCGGTGGAGCTTCAGCATATATTTTAAATGAAGTTTTAAATATTCAAAATGCATATCAGTATTTAGACAGCCAACCACAAACACTTACATCAAAACCTCATCGTCCGGCTTACGGAACAGATGGTGATTATTTCTCGAAACCTTCAAACGAAGATATTTTTGAAACTGTTTATAATGTAATGCATGAAGCAAATCCTAAAGATTACCCTAAATTAAGATAAGCCTTACTTTATTACAAAATATCATTTAGTGTTAAATAGTTAAGATAAAATTCATCTATAAAAGTTTTTGCTATCTTTAAAATCTAAAATTAAATGAATGCTAACAAAGCAAGAAAAAGAACAATTAAGAGGCACTATTTTTCGTCATCTCGATGGTATTGCCACCTCAACAACTGCGTATGCCTTACATAAAAAAGGAGTACTTAACTATTTATTAGAACATAAAAAAGTAAGCTTAAATGAGTTAGCTGCCACCTTCAATGCCAACGATGGGTATTTAAATGTTGCATTACGTGTTTTATGTTCACAGGGTTGGTTGGTACAACATTTAGATAATGCTAAAGATACCATTAGTTATGAAGTCAATGAAAATAGCCAAACAGCTTTTGAATTAGTACCACTTTACCAAGATGTTATAAATCTTTTGAGTTATGCCGTAAATTTTCCTGAAGAACGTATTGGTCCGGATGCCTTTCTTGCATTAGAACACATTTTTAAAAAACACGAATCTCAATTTGGTTTAACTAATGTTGCTGAAGACACTATTGAACACCAAATATTAAAGCATATTGAAGGTGTTATAGTTGCTCCAATAATCGTGATGTTGGGCGTTAGCGGTTTGTTTCATAAATATTTTATGGAAGCTTCGTTTAGAGCACAGGAATTTCATAAAGACCCTGAAAGTTTTAAAAAAATACTTGACTTTTTTGCAAATTTAGGATGGTTTAATAAAAAGAAAGATACGTATCAATTTACAGACAGAGGCTTATTTTTTGCGAAACGAGCAAGTGCTTATGGTGTAACTGTATCTTATTTGCCAACTTTTTTAGAATTAGACGAGCTTATTTTTGGTAATCCGTTAATGCTTAAAACCAATTCGTCCGATGAAACCGAAAAGCACGTACACAGAGAAATGAATGTTTGGGGAAGTGGAGGTGCACATTCTACCTATTTTAAAGTGATTGATGAAATAATTATAAATCTGTTTAACAAATCTATAGACGAACAACCTAAAGGTATTTTAGATATGGGTTGTGGCAATGGCGCATTTATTCAGCATATTTTTGATGTTATCGAATACCAGACACTTCGTGGTAAACTTCTTGAAGAATACCCATTATTATTGGTTGGAGCCGATTTTAATCAAACTGCATTGAGAGTCACTCGTTCTAATTTAATTAAAGCAGATATTTGGGCTAAAATTATTTGGGGAGATATTGGCAGACCAGATATTTTAGCAAAAGACTTAAAGGAAGATTATAATATAGACTTAAAGGATTTACTTAATGTTCGTACATTTTTAGACCATAACCGTATTTGGGAATTTCCTAAAAAGGAAACAAATCGCGTGAGTAATTCTTCTGGAGCCTATGCATTTCAAGGCAAACGTATTAGCAATAACCTCGTTGAAGATTCGCTGTTAGAACATTTTAAGAAATGGAAACCTTATGTAGAACAATTTGGATTACTGATTATAGAATTACATACTATAAGTCCACAAATAACTGCTAATAATTTAAGCATAACAGCAACTACAGCTTACGATGCAACTCATGGTTTTTCTGACCAATATATTTTAGAAGTCGATGTTTTTATTGCTATAGCAAAAGAGGCTGGTTTGTTTCCAGATGCCAACTATTTTACTAAATTCCCAAATAACGAATTAGCAACTGTGAGCGTAAATTTACTGAAAGGAACCTAAATAACTAAAATCAATATATAATGAAAAACAACTTGCCAAATTTAGCATTAGCCATTTTAAGAATAGGTGCTTCTGCCATGTTGTTAACCCATGGTATTCCAAAAATTGAAACACTTTTTGCAGATACTGTTTCGTTTCCAGACCCTTTAGGCATAGGAAGTGTTTTCTCATTAATCCTTGTTTTATTAGCCGAAGTTGTAGCTTCTGTATTTATTATTATTGGTTATAGAACAAAAATCGCTGCATTGTTTCCAATCATTATGATGACAGTTGCTCTTTTATTAGTTCATTTTAATGACCCTTTTGGCAAAAAAGAAAAAGCTGTATTCTTTTTATTAGCCTTTTTGGTTGTATTTCTTGCTGGTCCAGGAAGGTATTCTATCGATAAAAGATAATTAGTTGGATAAGTAACTAAAATTAATAATTGATATAAAATTGAAAAGCAAGAGCTCTTTGCTTGAAAACTTTAGGCACTTATAACTTTAGACACTTTTAACTTTATATAAAATGAAAGCTGTTTCTCTAAAAGAAATAAAACAGGAGTTAAACCATCTTACTCATAACGAAGTACAAGAACTCTGTTTGCGTTTATCTCGTTTTAAAAAGGAAAACAAAGAGCTCCTCACCTATTTGTTGTTTGAATCCTCAAATGAAACCACTTATATAGAAAGTGTAAAACACTATATAGATGCACAATTTGAAATCATAAACATAAAAACCTATTTCTATATCCGGAAAAGTGTCCGTAAGATTTTAACCAATACCAAAAAGTATATTCGTTACTCACAACATAAAGAAACCGAAGTAGAATTACTTCTCTATTTTTGTGCCAAACTGAAAGACTTTAAACCTACTATTAAAAATAGCCCAAGACTACAAAACACTTACAATCGACAACTTGAGTTGATTAAAAAAGCATTAGCAACACTAAATGAAG
>JADFSQ010000170.1 GCA_022560715.1 Bacteroidota bacterium | reverse complement strand
GGTTGCACCTTAATTAATGTTGAAATAGTTAACATAAAAAATTTTATATGGACAATCCGTTAGTATCCCCCGAATTAGGTCTTATATTTTGGACTACACTATCTTTTGCAATTTTGTTATTCATTTTAAAAAAGTTTGCTTGGAAACCTATACTTGGTGCTATTACTGAACGTGAAGAAGGAATTAAAGATGCATTAGCTTCCGCAGAAAAAGCGAAGCTTGAAATGGAAAATCTTACAGCAGATAACGAACGCATTTTAAAAGAAGCGCGTGCCGAACGGGAGGCTTTACTTAAAGAAGCTCGTGAAATAAAAAACAAGATGATTTCTGATGCTAAAGATGAGGCACAAATTCAAGCAGGTAAAATGATTGAGCAAGCAAAAACAGCAATAGAAAGCGAAAAAAAAGCGGCTATGGCCGAATTAAAAAATCAAGTGGCAGAATTGTCTGTTGATATAGCAGAAAAAGTAGTACGCGCAGAATTATCTAACAAAGACAAGCAACTAAAATTGGTTGAAGATATATTAGAAGAAGCAACTTTAAACTAAAAGGCATTACTAATTTAAAGAGATACCCACTTTCGTGGACATTATTATGGCAGGAAGAAGAGCGGCAATACGTTACGCAAAAGCAGTTTTAGGGTTAGCAAAAGATCAAAATACAGTAGAAACTGTAAATAATGATATGGAGCTAATCGCTAATACAGTTGCTAAAAGTAAAGACTTGAGTGATATGTTGCAAAGTCCAATACTGCGTTCTGAATTAAAAAAAACAGCATTATTAGAAGTGTTTAAAGGTTTAAACCTTATAACAGTAGGTTTAATAGACACATTGATAAGCAACAAAAGAATCAATATTTTAAGCGACGTAGCTTCAGCGTATAATAATTTATACAATCAATTTAGAGGCAGTGTAGAGGCAACAGTAACAACAGCAGTTCCGTTAACAGACGATTTGAAATCTAAAGTATTGACCAAAGCAAAAGAGCTTACAGGAAAAAATGTCGCTATTAAAAACATTGTGGACGAAAGTATAATTGGTGGTTTTATTTTGCGTATTGGAGATATTCAATACAATGCAAGTATTGCAAACCAATTAAATAAATTAAAAAGAGAATTCACATTAAATTAAGTTTAGGTATTTAATATCTAAGTATTCAAATATTAAAAGATGGCAGAAGTAAAACCAGCTGAAATATCAGCAATCTTAAAGCAACAATTGGCAGGATTTGAAGCATCAGCTTCATTAGATGAAGTAGGAACAGTACTAACCATAGGAGATGGTATTGCCCGTGTTTATGGATTAGCTAATGCGCAATATGGAGAGTTAGTAGAGTTCGATAATGGACTTGAAGGCATCGTACTTAATCTTGAAGAAGATAACGTAGGTGTTGTATTATTAGGAGCTTCGACAGAAATTAAAGAAGGAGGAACGGTAAAGCGTACTGAACGTATTGCATCTATTAACGTAGGCGAAGGTATTATTGGTCGTGTTGTTGATACTTTAGGAAATCCTATAGATGGTAAAGGACCAATCTCTGGAGATTTATTTGAAATGCCTTTAGAGCGTAAAGCTCCAGGAGTTATTTTTCGCGAACCAGTAACCGAGCCATTACAAACAGGCATTAAAGCTATTGATGCAATGATTCCTCTTGGTCGTGGACAACGTGAGTTGGTGATTGGTGACCGTCAAACTGGGAAAACAACAGTTTGTATAGATACCATTTTAAATCAGAAAGAATTTTATGACGCAGGCGAACCTGTATATTGTATTTATGTTGCCATAGGACAAAAAGCATCAACAGTTGCACGAATAGCAAAAACACTAGAAGATAAAGGAGCAATGGCTTACACGGTAATAGTTGCTGCAAACGCATCAGATCCTGCAGCAATGCAAGTTTATGCACCTTTTGCAGGCGCATCTATTGGAGAATATTTTAGAGACACTGGTCGTCCGGCACTAATTGTATTTGATGATTTATCAAAACAAGCGGTTGCATATCGTGAAATCTCATTATTATTACGTCGTCCACCAGGACGTGAGGCATATCCTGGAGATGTATTCTATTTACATTCACGTTTATTAGAGCGTTCAGCTAAAATAATAAACAATGATGCTATTGCTAAAGACATGAACGACTTGCCTGATTGTTTAAAACCTATAGTAAAAGGTGGAGGTTCATTAACAGCTTTACCAATTATTGAAACTCAAGCAGGCGATGTTTCAGCATACATTCCAACAAATGTAATTTCTATTACAGATGGACAAATATTTTTAGATGGAGATTTGTTTAATTCAGGTGTTCGTCCGGCAATTAACGTAGGTATTTCGGTATCTCGTGTTGGAGGGAATGCACAAATTAAATCGATGAGAAAAGTAGCAGGAACATTAAAACTGGATCAAGCGCAATTCCGCGAGTTGGAAGCATTTGCTAAGTTTGGATCTGATCTTGATGCTGCAACTTTAGGTGTAATTGAAAAAGGGAAACGCAACGTAGAAATTTTAAAACAAGCTCAAAATGATCCGTTTACAGTTGAAGATCAAATTGCAATAATTTATGCAGGATCTAATAATTTGTTAAGAAATGTCCCTGTAAATAAAGTAAAAGAATTTGAAAGAGATTATATCGAATTCTTAAAAGCGAAACACAGCGATGTGTTAGCAACGTTGAAATCAGGTAAATTAACAGATGAAGCTATAGATACTTTAGTTACAGTTGCTAAAGATTTATCGGAGAAATATAATTAAAAAAGTTATGAGTGTAGAGTTATGAGTTCAGAGTTATTTACTCATAGCATCTTAATCAAATAAGTAATTATATATGGGTTTTACCGAAAGTCCAATTAGAAAAAAGAGTTTCGAATTTGCTTGTGAAATAGTTTTTTATTGTGATGTATTGAAAAAAAACAAGGATTTTGAGTTAGCCTCTTAATTAATTAAAAAGCGGAACAAGTATTGGAGCGAATACACGAGAAGCTCAACGGGGAGTTAGTAAAAAAGATTTTAAAAATAAGTTTGGTATTGCTCTCAAAGAAGCCGACGAAACCAAGTATTGGTTAGAAATTTTAGAAGCAACAGGAAGGCAAGTACCGAAAGAAATGAAGAACAAGTGTGAAGAGTTAATAAGAATCTTGGTTGCAATAATCAAAAACTCATAACTCATAACTCTGCACTCATAACTTGAACAAATGGCCAATTTAAAAGAAATACGTAATAGAATATCATCAGTATCTTCAACGATGAAGATTACAAGTGCCATGAAAATGGTATCTGCTGCCAAATTAAAAAAGGCACAAGATGCTATTACTGCAATGCGTCCTTATGCTAATAAACTCACAGAATTGCTTCAAAGTTTAAGTGCAACTCTCGATGGAGATTCTGGAAGCAAATTTTCGAATCAACGAGAAGTAAAAAAAGTACTTATTGTTGCAATTAACTCTAATAGAGGTTTGTGTGGAGGATTCAATTCTAACATTTTAAAAGAGTCTGTTAAATTAGCTAATGACGTTTATGCAAATCAAGACGTTTCTTTTGTAGCTATTGGTAAAAAAGCTAACGATGCATTATCTAAAAATTTCAATGTGATTTCTAATCATAGCGACGTTTTTGACGATTTAACATTTAATAATGTTGCTGAAATTGCTCAAATGCTAATGGACAAATTTGAAGAAGGCGAATTCGATAAAATCGAATTGGTTTATAACAAATTTAAAAATGCCGCAACTCAAATTATTATGACCGAACAATTTTTACCAATTGTTCCTGCTGAAAGTGAAACGAATCTAAATTTAGATTACATTTTTGAACCTTCAAAAGTTGAAATTGTTGAAACATTAATTCCGAAGTCTTTAAAAACACAATTGTATAAAGCGGTAAGAGATTCTTTTGCAAGCGAGCATGGCGCACGTATGACAGCAATGCACAAAGCAACAGATAATGCTACAGAATTAAGAGACGAATTAAAATTAACGTATAACAAAGCACGTCAAGCAGCAATTACTAATGAAATTTTAGAAATTGTTGGTGGAGCGGAAGCAATGAACAATTAGGAAAATTCAAAGAATTTTTCAAATTTCCAATAGTGCGGAAGCAATGAATAATTAATAAATTCCTGAGTAGGCAGGAATCTCTCGAAATATAGATAAGCCTCACTAATTAATAAGGCTTTTTTATGGAACAATAATTGATTTACTATCTATTCAGATACCAATTAGTGTTAAGATAAAAACTTATATTATACGTTACGTATTGTTTAGTAGAAATAAATATCATATATTTGAATATCAGTTAATTGTATACTTTTTTAATTGTTGAGATAATATTAAAAAATCTACATGTAACTAATTTAAAATATTTATTATATAGTAATCGTTAAATTTTAAAACAAGATATGTTATGATAAATTTATTGAAAATGTCAACATTATTGCTTCTTTTTAGCAGTCTTATTTCTTGTAATAATGATACTTCAGTAAACGGGCAAGACGATTTACTTGGAACTTGGGAATTGGTACAATTTCAAGATGAAACTACAACTACAATCATGACCGATCTGGACAATTCGGGACCTATAGTTATCACTTTTTCTAATAAGGAATTCGAAGGAAACACAGGGAGGAATATTTTCTTTGGAGGCTATATTGCTGAATCCAAAGTATTGATTTTTTTGGATTTCTTTACATCAGAAGTTAATGAGTCAGAATGGGGGAGAAAGCTTTATGATGCCATAGGCTCAACAAAAAGCAGTAACGACAACAATTACCATATGTCTTTTATTATAGAGGGAAACACCTTGAAAATGGAATATGAACCAACACGGTTTATGCACTTTGAAAAACGTTAATATCTAAAGTTTGTCATGCTGAATTTATTTCAGCATCTAACTATATTTAGTCTCATTTTAAAGTGTGGCTTTTTTGTGGAACAATAATTGATTTACTATATTTATAATGATAAAAATATACATTATGAAAACTTTAAAAACAATATCATTTTCAATATTAATGCTCATCGTTATGGCAAGTTTTTCACAATGTTCCAGTGCAAAAAAAATACAACAAACAGCACCATTAGATTTGGGTCAAGTGTATTGCCAAGCATGGATTGCTGGTATTGAAGGTGGTGGAGCTGGATTAAATATCTATATTCCAACAGAAGACAATTCAATAGAATTAGATAGCGTATATTTTAGAGGGAAAGCTGCAAAACTTGAGCTTAATACTCAAAACGGAATAAATT
>JADFSQ010000169.1 GCA_022560715.1 Bacteroidota bacterium | reverse complement strand
TTACAGCTTTCATTTTAGCATATTTAGAAGTTCCTCCAAGAGTTGAATAAGCACTTACCAAAACAGGTAAGGAATTAATACCATTTATTAGTCAAATGAGAAGTTGGGGTGAAAAGCAAATGTATCAAAATAAAATTCTAATTTAGAAATCGTATAGCTCGCATAATTAGGACTCTTAAATTTAGGGCTTTTAAGTGTTATTTAGGAATTATGGGGTCTTTTGCAACGATTAATGGTGTTGTAGGTAGTTTTTACATATTTTTTCCAATTAATTCAAGTTCTGATTTTAAATTGACATCTAAATTTTTTATCACTTTTAATTTTTTGCCCAAATTCATATCAAAATCAAAATTGTCTCTAATCTCTTTGAATTCTTTAAATATATTTCGACACATTTTTTCAGTTATCTTATAGAATAAATATTTTTCTTCGAGTGTATCAGGAATATTGTATTCTGTGAGTTCGTTCTTTATAAGGATTGATTTTTTCTTGATTTCGAAGTTATGCGCCGCGATTTGATTTCGATATTCATATAAATTTTTACATTTATTTATTCTTTGAAGGACATATTTATTTATTTTTCGAACTTTGAGAATTCTTTCAGTATATTCTTTTCCAATATGTTTTGGATTAAAATTTTTATATTCATCTAAAAGAGAGCAAAATTGTACTATCGAGTATTGTGAAACTATTGCTCTTATTGAATTTGGGAATCCAGTTTTTTGAAGAAAATCGTCAGCGAACGGAATTTTATTTAATTGTTTTTCATTTTTTATTGTCTCATCTAAAGTGTAAATAGATGTTTTTATTAAAGTTGTTAAAAACGCAATGGAGTATAAATTAGACTCTAAATTTGTCATTCAGATTTTTCGTTTTTAATTATCTACAACAACTGTACACATACAATTGCTCTTATTTCGTTTATGACTACAAGTTAATTATTTTTATCTTAAAGTAAAAACAGCTTTTAAGGGCTATAAATCTTATCGTAAAGATCCTTATAGATTTCTTTAATAACATCGCGTTTCATTTTCATGGTAGGGGTAAGGTGTCCATCGTCAATATTCCATACGGAGTGAGTGAGCTCAAAGCGTTTTATTTGCTCCCAATGCCCAAAATTAGCATTGCAGGTATCGATTTCCTTTTGAATACGTTTTATAACAATTTCCGAATTTGCTATGGAAACAGTATCGGTTTGTACGTCTTTTCTTTTCTTGATAATCCACTCTTTAATAAACTCAAAATTGGGTTGTATAATTGCGGCTGGCATTTTTTCGTTTTCACCAACAACCATTATTTGTTCTATAAATAAAGATTGTTTCAGTTCGTTTTCTAAAAGTGCAGGTACAACATATTTACCACCCGAAGTTTTAAACATTTCTTTTTTGCGCCCAGTAATACTTAAAAACCCATCGCTATCAATCTTACCTTTGTCACCTGTATGAAAATAATCTCCAGTCATTACACTAGCCGTTTTTTCGGGGTCTTTATAATAACCTAACATAACATTTGGTCCTTTTACTAGAATTTCGTCATCCTCGGCAATTTTAACTACAACTTCATCTATAATTTTGCCAACGGCACCAATTTTAAAGCCGCCATTAAGCATATCGTTTATAGAAACCACAGGAGAAGTTTCAGTCAATCCATAACCTTCCATAATTGGTAAACCAGCGGCAGTAAATATTCTTGTAAGACGTGCTTGTAGCGGAGCACTCCCAGAAACCATTAGTTTTAAATTGCCACCAAAGCCTTGTTGCCATTTAGAGAATATTAGTTTTCGTGCTACGCCTAATTTTTTTTCATACCACCAACCATTTGCTCCGTAGGGTTCGTATTGTAGTCCTAAATTTATAGCCCAATAAAATAATTTTTTCTTAATTCCTGATAAATCTTCACCTCGTGCATAAATTCTGTCATACATTTTTTCGTACAATCTCGGAACGGCAGTCATTATATGAGGTTTTACTTCATTTAAATTTATACTCACTTTCTCTATAGATTCTGCAAAATAAATTTCAATACCGTTATATTGGTATAAATACAGCATCATACGCTCAAAAATATGACAAACTGGAAGGAAACTTAAAGCTCTGGAGCCGTGAGATAAATGAATTCTTTTTCCACATGCCAACACATTACTTACAATATTATTATGAGACAACATCACACCTTTTGGTATTCCGGTGGTGCCAGATGTATAAATGATGGTCGCTAAATCGGAAGATTTTATTGCATTTTTTCTTGCTTCTACTTCTTGCTGTGTACTGTTGTCTTTACCTAGTTCTAATAATTCGGAATAGTGCTTGCAGCCATTAATTTGATTAAAAGAATAGACTTCTTTCAAATGTGTTTTGTCTTTAATTTTTAATACTTTTTGAAGCACTTCTTCGTCTGAAACAAAGCAATAAATAGATTCACTATGGTTTAATACATATTCGTAATCGTCGGCACAAATTGTAGGATAAATAGGAATATTTTGCGCACCAACTTGAAGAATGCCAATGTCCATAATATTCCATTCGGTTCTATTAGTAGTAGAAATTACAGCTATTTTATCATTTTTTTGAACACCAAGTTTCAATAAGGCTCTACTTATTGCATTGGCTTTATCAATATATTCTTGTGTAGAAATGGATTTCCATTCACCATCATATTTAGTTGTTAAGGCTTTGTCTAAATTATATTTTTCGAGTTGATAATAGGGGAAGTCGAATAATCTTGTAATCTCTGTCATTAGTTTCAGTGAAAGTTAGTATTGCAAAGTAAAAAAATTACAAGGATTTTACAAATGTGGAAATCTATTGTTTCTCAACCTACAATCTTATGCTTACAAATACTTCTATCTAAAATAATACGGATCGGTTTATTTTAAAAGGCACAACCAGTTGGTAATGGTTTTATATTAGCTAAATTTTTTGCAAAATTTTGATCAGTATCAAAAGCTGTAAAACCATTGTTAACTGAACCTTTAAAAGTTTTTGTACCATAACCGGAAGTATTCATATGTACACGAACAATAACAATTTGGTTATTTAAAATGTTTACCTTTCCACCAGAACGAACAAAAGGTTGTTCGTTTACATGGCTGTGTCCTAATATTCTACGATAAATTAATTCGCCATCTTCAGAAATGACTTCCCACCAATTTGCATATTGGTCGCAACCTGTATCAGGACTGGAAATACCAACTTTAAACGAATAGGAAGTTTCATTTCCTGAAACTTCAACAGAAACGATTTTTGCCATTTCGTTATTTTGGTTTTGTTCTTGGGAATTTAATTCATTAATTGAACCAAATAAAATCATTAAAAAGTAAACAAAAAAGTGAGTTGATGTTATTTTAGTAAGGAGTTTCATAGTAGTTAATTTTATAAAAAAGGAGTAATTACAAAGTCGGATAAATATATGTATTCTTATTGTAAGATTAAAATTATTGTTTCTCAATCCAAAGTCGAGCATTCACAAAGGCTTCTAACCAAGGCGATATTTCATCTTTTCTGTTTTTTGGGTAATTTGCCCAATTCCATTGAAAGGTAGAACGCTCAATATGTGGCATAGTTACCAAGTGTCTTCCTGTTTTATCACACATCATGGCAGTATTGAAATGAGAACCATTTGGGTTTGAAGGATATTCAGCGTAAGCATACTTTGCAACAATATTATAATTATCTTCGGAATAAGGTAAAGTAAATTTTCCTTCTCCATGAGAAATCCAAACACCTAAAGTACTTCCTGCTAAAGTAGAAAGCATTACCGAATTATTCTCTTGTATTGTTACTGAAGTAAATGCACTTTCATGCTTTCCGGAATCGTTATAAGTTAATTTACCATGAATATCGTGTTCTGGATTGATGAGGTCTAACTCCATCCAAAGTTGGCAACCATTACAGATTCCGACAGATAATGTGTCGTTTCTTTTAAAGAAATTCTTTAAGGCTGAATTTGCTTTTTCGTTATACAAAAATGCGCCTGCCCAACCTTTTGCCGAACCGAGAACATCGCTATTACTAAAACCACCAACAGCACCAATAAACTGAATGTCTTCAAGCGTTTCCCGACCAGAAATTAAATCGGTCATGTGTACATCTTTTACATCAAAACCAGCGAGATACATGGCGTTTGCCATTTCGCGCTCACTATTACTTCCTTTTTCACGTAATATTGCTGCTTTTGGTCTCGACTGCTCCCAATGGATATAGGGAAGGTCTGACAACTGTAAAGTGTCCTTTAATTTTCCTGTGAAATGGTTCGGAAAAATATAATGTAATGGTTGATTTTTGTAGTTTTTATATCGTGCTTTCGCCAAATTATTAGCAGTTTGTATTTGATCTAATAAAAAAGAGGTCTTATACCAGACATCCCGTAGATTATTAATTGAATTATATCCAATACCTGTTGAACCATTTTTTAAAGAAAAAACACCATCAGAAGTTACTTTTCCAATTTTAATTGCATCTATTTTAGCTTTTACTAAAACATTTTCATTAAAATCTAATTTAGTTTGAAAAACGATTCCTGAATTTTCAGAAAATAATAATTTGATTGTGTCATTTTCTTTTAATTCAGATAAATCAATAATAGCTCCCAATTTATTATCAGCAAAACACATTTCAAGCAAGGTAGTAATCAATCCGCCTGAAGCCACATCGTGTCCTGCAACAATTTGCTCATCTCTAATTAAATTCTGAATAGTGTTGAATACATTTTTCACATAAGATGCATCTTTAACATCAGGTGCCTCATTCCCAATTTTATTTAATATTTGTGCAAACGAACTTCCACCAAGTTTAAAGTTGTCTTGTGAAATATTAATATAGTAAATATCTCCAGCATTTTTTTGAAAAACTGGCTCTACAACTTTAGTAATGTCGTTACAATTTCCAACTGCTGAAATAATAACTGTTCCAGGAGCAATAACCTCTTCGTTAGCATATTTCTGTTTCATTGAAAGCGAATCCTTTCCTGTAGGCACGTTGATTCCTAAATCGATTGCAAATTCCGAAATAGCTTTTACAGCTTCATATAGTCGTGCGTCTTCTCCTTTATTTTTGCAAGGCCACATCCAGTTTGCAGATAAGGAAACACTTTGCAAACCATCCTTTAAAGGCGCCCAAATAATATTGGTCAAGGCTTCAGTAATACTATTTCTACTTCCTGCAACAGGATTGATTAATCCTGAATGACCGAGCGACGGAGCCCAAAGAGCCGGGAGATCCGATTTCCCCAAGACGCCGGCACGGCCAAACGCACCCGCCCCGTCTAAACACACAG
>JADFSQ010000168.1 GCA_022560715.1 Bacteroidota bacterium | reverse complement strand
GCAGCAAGCGCCGAAATGAAAATAAACATGTTAAAAAAGCAAATCCGACAAAATAATATAAATGATTATGGAAGTACAACTTAAAATATTAAAAGAGACGAATAAATTTTAAATTATAATTTTCTTAAGATTATTAAAGCTGTAAAGAGCCAAAAATATGATAACTTTGCACAAATTTAATAAATATTAATGACGAGTAAAAATAGTAACGCAGACCAGCTAATAGCAGTAATATTAGATGGCATAGAAGATGTAAAAGGGCAAAACACAAATATTTTAGATTTAAGAGAATTAGAAAACACCGTTTGCGATTATTTTATTATTTGCGAAGGCACTTCAAACACACAAGTAAATGCCATTGTAAGTTCTATTCAAAAAAAGGTAAGTAAAGAAATTAAAGATAAACCTTGGCATATAGAAGGAAGTAATAACGCCGAATGGGTTTTAATGGATTATGTAAATGTAGTTGTACATGTGTTCCAAAAAAATATTAGAGAGTATTATGATATTGAAAGTATTTGGGGAGACGCAAAAACAACCGAAATAAAAACCGCTTACTAAAACACATTTAATGTTGAAAGATAAAAAAACAACAAATAAAAGAACAACAAATAAAAAGCCAAAGTTCAGTCAGTATTGGGTTTATGGAATTGTCATTGTTATTTTCTTGGCTATTAATGTATTTTCAGGATTAGGTTCTTCCACAGGAAATCTTACAACTCCTTCTGAATTTTTTAAGTATTTAAAAGATGGCGATGTTGATAAAGTTCAAATTGTAAATAGACGTAAGGCTAAAATTTATTTAACTACTGAAGCTTCAAGAAAAGAAATACATAAAAACTCAATTAAACAACAACTAATTCCTATTGCTGGAAAAACTTCAAATTATTATTTTGAGTTTGGTGACCTTCAAAATTTTGAAAACCAATTAAACAAAGTGATAAGCGATAGCAACCTGAATACAGTAGTTAACTACGAAACCGAACAAAACGTTTGGGGAGATTTCTTAATAGGAATTCTTCCGTTTGTATTAATAATTGGCGTTTGGATTTTTATTATGAGACGTATGTCTGGAGGCGCTGGTGGTGGAGCTGGACAAATTTTTAATATAGGAAAATCGAAGGCAAAACTTTTCGACCAGAATTCAGATGTTAAAATCACGTTTAAAGATGTTGCAGGTTTAGAAGGTGCAAAAGAAGAAGTTGAAGAAATTGTTGATTTTCTTAAAAACCCAGATAAATACACATCATTAGGCGGTAAAATCCCTAAAGGAGCATTACTCATTGGAGCTCCAGGAACAGGAAAAACCTTATTGGCAAAAGCCGTAGCTGGTGAAGCTAAAGTACCTTTTTTCTCCCTTTCTGGATCCGATTTTGTTGAGATGTTTGTAGGTGTAGGAGCATCGAGAGTTCGTGATTTATTTAAACAAGCAAAAGAGAAAGCACCTTCAATTATTTTTATTGACGAAATAGATGCCATTGGTAGAGCAAGAGGGAAAAACGCAATCTCTGGAGGAAATGACGAACGCGAAAACACATTAAACCAATTGTTATCGGAAATGGACGGTTTTGGAACAAACTCAAATGTTATTGTACTTGCAGCAACAAATAGGGCTGATATTTTAGACAAAGCCCTTATGAGAGCTGGACGTTTTGACAGACAAATATTTGTCGATTTACCAGATGTTCGAGAACGTAGGGAAATATTTGAAGTTCATCTAAAACCTCTAAAAAAAGCAAGAGGTTTGGATGTCGATTTTTTATCTAAACAAACTCCCGGGTTTTCTGGAGCAGATATTGCTAATGTGTGTAATGAAGCTGCACTGATAGCTGCTCGTAAAGGAAAAAAATCTGTTGGTAAACAAGATTTTCTCGATGCAGTAGATAGAATTATTGGAGGACTGGAAAAGAAGAATAAAATTATTACTCCAGCCGAGAAAAAAGCTGTTGCTTTTCACGAGGCAGGTCATGCAACTGTAAGCTGGATGCTTGAATATGCTGCACCTTTGGTTAAGGTTACTATTGTACCACGAGGACAATCGTTAGGTGCTGCTTGGTATTTACCTGAAGAGCGATTAATTGTTCGTCCAAAACAAATGCTGGACGAAATGTGTGCTGCTTTAGGTGGTCGTGCTGCCGAAAAAGTAATATTCAATGAAATATCTACAGGAGCATTGAGCGATTTAGAAAAAGTAACTAAACAAGCCAGAGCTATGGTAACCGTTTATGGATTAAACGATAAAATAGGAAACTTAACCTATTACGATTCTTCCGGACAAAACGAGTATGGATTTACCAAACCATATAGTGAAAAAACTGCTGCCCTAATAGATAAAGAAATCTCTAGCATTATTGAAGAACAATACCAACGAGCCATAAAAATACTAGAGAAAAATAAGGAGAAATTAACAAAACTCGCAGAAGTACTACTTGAAAAAGAAGTTATTTTTAAAGATAATTTAGAAAAGATTTTTGGCAAAAGACCTTTTGTGAAAAAAGAGGAAGACATTGCCGTAATAAAATAGAATTTTTAGAAATTAATAGATTTCCGATTAGTTTATTATAAGATTTTATATCTTTGAAACATTAAGAAAATAAAAACTGATTAATAGCAAAATCCTAAATGAGCCTATTTCGTAAAATTTTTGGTTCATCAAAAGACTCTCGAAATGAATTTCAAGATGATGAGAGAGGCAAGTATATGCCCGAAATTAAACTTCCAATCGATGAACGATTTACTATAAACTTTAAAGCAAACGGCGGAAAATTTTTGTACTGTGAAGATATAGACGAAGTGAACCAAAATCTTAATTCCATTATTCAAGAAAATGATTGGAAAGACAAAAAAGTACTCCTTTTTGATGAACGGTTAGCTAATAAGTTTAAAAGTTTTGATTTTGAAACCAGCAAAAACATTAGCGACTGTACTTTTTTTTTCACGACCTGCGAATTTTTAATTTCAAATGATGGTTCTTTATTAATATCTTCTAATCAAATAGCCGAAAAAAGACTTAAAGAACTGCCTCCTAACTTTATAATTTTTGCTACAACAAGTCAATTTGTAGAAACCATAAGTGAAGGTTTAAGAGGTATTAAAGAAAAAAATAGAAATAAAATTCCTACCAATATTACTACAATCAAGCACTTTAAAGCTTGTGACGATAAAGATTTCTTAAGCTATGGAAGTAGTTCAAAAAACTTATATTTACTCTTGTTAGAAGACTTATAAATGAAGGAATTTTTTATTCGAGCTGTTTCAGGTGTTTTATATATCTCTTTGTTTTTACTTGCGCTAAATTCTCAACATGCACTAATTGCCTTATTTTTTGTTTTCGGTTTAATTTGCATTGCCGAGTTTAATAAACTAATATACTTAAAGGGTTTTACTTCGTACATTATTTTTATCGTTTTGTATCTCACTTTTGCCTATTGGCAGTTAGTTTTAGATTCCAGTGAGGGCTTTAGAGAAGCAATCCAGATATTGCATGTGCTTACTATTTTTGTACAATTATTTCTGATTAAAGATTTATTTTCAGAAAAAACGCTTCCGCTTTTTATAACCAAACGGTATATAAATACTACATTCTATTTATCAAGCGCTTTTATTTTTATAATACTTATTGCAAATTATTACGAGTCCTTTAATCCTAATATATTATTAGGTGCATTTATTTTAGTTTGGGTTAATGATTCTTTTGCTTATTTAATTGGAAAGAATTTTGGCAAACAGAAACTATTCGTAAGTATTTCACCCAAAAAAACGGTTGAAGGTTTTCTCGGAGGATTATTCTTTTCGTGCATAGCTAGTTATTTTATTGCTAAATTTACAGGAACTTTAGATTCTACAAGTTGGCTGATTATGAGTATAATTATTAGCGTTTTCGGTACTCTCGGAGACTTAATAGAATCTAAATATAAACGACTGGCAAAGGTTAAAGATAGTGGTGTAATTATGCCAGGACACGGAGGATTGCTTGACAGATTAGACAGTATTATTTTTGCTGCACCATTTATTTATTTGTTTTTAAGAATTTTGAAATATGTTTCATAAAGAAGGTCATAAAATCATATTAATAACATTTGTATTTGTAGTTCTATTTGTTCTATTAGTTGATAATTTTATAAATATATCTTGGTTACAAAGTATGCTACAAATTGGTTTAATATTAGTATTAATTTTAATTCTTCAGTTTTTTAGAAACCCTAAACGGCATACCGAATTAAACGATAATCAAGTACTCGCTCCTGTAGATGGTAAAGTAGTTGTTATTGAAGAAGTTTTTGAAAACGAATACTTTAACGATAAGCGCCTTCAAATAAGTGTATTTATGTCGCCTATAAATGTACATGTAACGCGTTATCCAATTGGTGGAAATGTAGTATTTAGCAAATATCATCCTGGGAAATATTTAGTAGCTTGGCACCCAAAATCCAGCGAAGAAAACGAACGGACAACAGTTGTAGTAGAAAACCAAACCTATGGCAAAGTGCTATATCGTCAAATTGCCGGGGCAATGGCAAGACGTATAGTAAACTATGCCAAACTGAATGATAAAATAACTCAAGGAAAAGATTCCGGTTTTATTAAATTTGGTTCGAGAGTAGATTTATTTTTACCTTTGGACACAACTATTAAAGTAAAACTAAACCAAAAAGTACGTGGTGGCGAAAGTGTAATTGCCGAAATATAATGACTTCTGAAGAATTAAATATAAAATTTCAAGATGCTGTAAAGCGTGTAAATGCATATACAAAACCTTTTCCTGCTGACACTTTATTGCGCTTGTATGCTTACTACAAAAAAGCAACCAACGATTATGGCAGACCAAATAGTAGCAAAGCCATTATAAATGCGTTTAAAACCAATGCCTTATTTCAAGCTAAAGATATTACCGAAAACGAAGCCAAACGTATTTATATAGATTTGGTAAATGATTATTTTTTGGATGAAAAGTAAATTCACTAGTAATGAATCTTTCCCTTTTAAAAGAAAAGTGAACGAAGTTCGGAAGGGTTACAATAACCGCCTCTCCCGATAGCTATCGGGATTCCATTTTTTTTAAATCGGGATTCACTCCTCATTACAAAGGAGAAGACATCTATTTCTTTACTCAAATTAACAGTTACTCCCATAAATAACCTTGACTTTGTCAATAATAAAGGCTACCTTCGTTTAACGACAGATAAAAAGAATTAAAACTCATTTTATCAAAGCATTAGGCACAATATATTGAACTTACTGTAACTATTGAAAAATTTTGACTCTTTAAGAAACAATATAAAACATT
>JADFSQ010000167.1 GCA_022560715.1 Bacteroidota bacterium | reverse complement strand
AGAACTGGAGCAACCAAAGTAGATAGTTGGAGAGATATTGAAGGCGGTGTCGGAAACCTTGTTGCAAATGCGTCATTACGAAAATTGTTCCCTAATCAATCCTATCATGTTGAAGGAGAACCAATCGATTTATCTCGTGGAGGGCGCTTTATGGCACATCATATTATGGTGCCAAAAAGAGGAGTAGCAATACATATTAATGCATTTAATTTCCCGGTTTGGGGAATGTTAGAAAAATGTGCTGTCAATTGGATGGCTGGTGTTCCAGCAGTAGTTTTACCAGCTCCTACTTCATCATATTTGGCAGAAGCTGTGGCGAGAGAAATTGTAAATTCTGGGATCTTACCTGAAGGTGCATTGCAAATTATAAACGGAACGGTTAAAACTATTTTAGACACAGTCGAATCTCAAGATGTTGTAACCTTTACAGGCTCGGCATCCACAGGTCGATTACTAAAAGCACATCCAAGAATTATTCAGGAAGCAGTACCTTTTACTATGGAAGCCGATTCGTTAAACGCATCTATTTTAGGAGAAGATGCAGTTCCAGGAACACCAGAATTTGACATCTTTATTAAAGAAGTCCGAAAAGAAATGACTGTTAAATGTGGACAAAAATGTACCGCAATCCGAAGAATTATTGTGCCGGAAAAATCCATTGAAGATGTGCAAATTGCTCTCGGAAAAGCTTTAGATAAAGTCACTATTGGAGACCCAAGATTAAAAGAAGTTAGAATGGGATCGCTAATTAGTAAAGAGCAAGTTGAAGAGGTTCGTAACAGCGTTACTGAAATTGCTAAAAAAGCACAAATTGTTTATGGTAGTTTAGATAAAATAGACGTTGTTGGTGCCGATTCAAAAAAAGGTGCGTTTATGAGTCCAATTCTGTTAAGAGAAGATTATCCTTTCGAGAATGTTGCTGTTCACGAACGTGAAGCCTTTGGTCCTGTAAGTACTATTATGCCTTATAAAAATTTAGAAGAAGCTATCGAGTTGGCGAAAATGGGTAAAGGCTCGTTGGTGTCTTCAATTATAACAAATGATGACATTATTGCAAAAGAATACGTAATTAATGCGGCATCACACCATGGACGTATTTTAGTGCTCAATAGAGAAAGTGCTAAAGAAAGTACAGGACATGGTTCGCCATTGCCAAGTTTAGTTCATGGAGGTCCAGGACGTGCTGGTGGAGGAGAAGAAATGGGAGGAATGCGAGGTGTAAAACACTATTTACAACGTACTGCCATTCAAGGGTCACCTACAACATTGACCGAAATTACAGGAATCTATCAACCTGGAGGAGCTTACAAAGACACCGAACAACATCCTTTTAAATACCATTGGGAAGATGTTGAGGTTGGTATGTCATTAAAAACACATAAACGAACCATTACAGATAGTGATATCATCAATTTTTCAAATCTAACTTGGGATCATTTTTATGCTCATACAGATGTTACTTCGCTTGAAGGAAGCATTTTCGAAAAGCGCACTGCACATGGCTATTTTATTCTAGCAGCAGCAGCAGGATTATTTGTGTATCCAAATAAAGGACCAGTTGCAGCAAATTATGGATTAGAAGATTGTCGTTTTATTCGTCCAATTTATCATAACGACACTATTTATGTTCGTTTAACCTGTAAGCAAAAAATAGATAGAGATACCCAAGGACCTCAATTACCTTGTGGAATTGTAAAATGGTATGCTGAAGTTTTTGATGCTGAAGATGAAATTGTGGCTATTGCAACCGTTTTGACTATGGTTCAAAAGAAAAGCCCCTTTGCAGAAATAAATAGAAACACAATTGAAAACTATTTAGATGAATTAACTGCAGATACAAAACCAAAATGGGGAACTATGACACCACAACACATGGTTGAGCATTTGGAGTTTACGTTCAGAATTGCATCAGGAGAAATTCAGGATTTTGAAATTAACACACCTGAAAGCAGTCTTGAGAAAGTTCATGATTCGTTATATAGTTTTATACAAATGCCAAGAAATTTTGACGCACCATTATTTCTTGAAAAGGATATTGAAAAATTACAACACAATAATTTATCAGAAGCTGAGCAAAAGTTATTCGAGTCTTATGATAAATTTGTTGCATATTTTCATGAAAACCCAGAGTCAACTACAAAAAATGTTGTTTTTGGACATTTAAATAAATTTGAATGGGATTTGTTTCAAACCAAACACATTAACCATCACTTTGAACAATTCGGATTATTATAATATGGAAGCATACGTAAAACTAAATATTGAAAACCAAGTAGGTTATATTGAGTTTTTTCATCCTGAACATAATTCACTACCTGCGAATTTGTTAGCTAAATTAACACGAACAATCACTGATGCTGGTAAGAATGAAGATATAAAAGTTATTGTTTTAAAAAGTGGAGGAGACAGAACCTTTTGTGCTGGAGCAAGTTTCAATGAGCTTGTAAATATAAATGATGAAGAATCTGGAAAAGTTTTCTTTTCAGGATTTGCCAATGTCATTAATGCCATGCGTAAATGTCCGAAATTTATTATTGGGCGCATACAAGGAAAAACTGTTGGAGGTGGCGTTGGTATTACATCTGCAACCGATTATTGTATGGCGACAAAATTCGCAGCCATTAAGTTGAGTGAGCTCAATCTAGGTATTGGACCTTTTGTAGTTGGTCCAGCTGTAGAACGCAAATTAGGATTAAGTGCCATGTCACAAATTGCTATTGATGCAAACTCATTTTATTCAGCTGATTGGGCAAAACAAAAAGGCTTATTTACGCAAGTTTATGAAAGCACAAATGAGTTAGATGAAGCTGTAAAATCTTTCACTGAAAATCTTTGTACTTATAATGTAGAAGCGATGAAAGAAATGAAGAAAATGTTTTGGAGAGGTACTGAAGATTGGGATGATTTATTATTACAAAGAGCAAAAATTTCAGGAAAATTAGTGCTTTCAGAATTTACAAAAGAAACGCTTAAGAGATTTAAATAAAAGCCCACTCTGTCCTTTGGGCATCTCTCCCAAAGGGAGAGAAATAAGTGAGGTGTAAATAAATAATTAAAAAAGTCCCCTTTGGGGATTTAGGGGCTTATGGTTTATTCATTCAAAGGTTATATCCCAGTAATACACGAAAGCAGTTTTGTGCATCCTTTGGCAGCAGTTACCGGAAATGTAATTATAGGTAAGAACTGTTATATTGGTCCAGGAGCAGCAATTCGTGGAGATTGGGGACAAATCATCCTGGAAGATGGTGTAAATGTTCAAGAAAACTGTACAGTACACATGTTTCCCGGTAAATCAATTACGCTAAAAGAGAGTGCACACATTGGTCATGGAGCAATAATTCATGGCGCAAATATTGGTAAAAATGTATTAGTTGGAATGAACACAGTTATTATGGACGATGCCGAAATTGGTGATGAAAGTATAATTGGTGCAATGTCTTTTGTAAAGGCTGAAACAGTTATTCCTAAACGAAGTTTAGTAGTAGGTAATCCTGCTAAAGTTGTAAAAGAAGTTAGTGATGAAATGATTAATTGGAAAACAAAAGGGACAAAACTATATCAACAATTACCAGCAGAATGTCATGAGAGTTTAAGAGAGGTAGAACCTTTAAGAAAAGTGCCAAAGAATCAAAAAATGCAAGAATCGTTTTACGATACACTTCGAGAATTCCTGCAAGGGCAGGAATCTCGTGAATAGAAAATAAAACTGATTGTAGAGATGAATCCAAGTTGGATGGAATTAAGTATAAACTGGAATATAAGTAATAAAACAAAAAGATTTGGAAACCAATAAGCAGATTCCTGCCTACGCAGGAATGTACGAATTTAAAATGCCAAAGTTGGGCGAAAGCATCACAGAAGCAACCATAATAACATGGTTTAAAAATGTTGGTGACACAATTGAAGAAGACGAAATGTTTTTTGAAGTAGCAACGGATAAAGTAGATTCCGAAGTCCCTTCAACGATTTCCGGAGTTGTTGAAGAGTTGTTATACAAATCTAATGACATTATAAAAATTGGTGAAGTCATTGCAATAATTAAAACTAACGGAACGATTTCAAAATCAAAAAAGGAAACCAAAAAAGTTAAAACCAGTTCAAAAGCCTACACAAATAAAGTAAGTTTAGATTCAAAAGACGCCAAGAGAAGTTCTCTCCCTTTGGGAGAGATGTCCGAAGAACAGAGAGGTCATTTTTTTTCGCCATTAATTATTTCAATTGCTAAAGAACAGCACATCAGTTTTGAAGAATTAGCACGAATTCCAGTTACAGGAAACAAATGTCGTTTACGCAAAAGTGATGTTATGCAATACGTAAAAGAAGGGCGACCATATAAGTTTTCGCAACCAACTACAACTCACGACCCAACAGCCTATAGAATTCCACAATTAAAATTCGATTTAGGCAAAGGCAAGATTGTGAAAATGGATAGAATGCGTCAAATGATTGCTGACCACATGGTGTACTCTAAACATACTTCGCCACATGTAACTTCTTATGTTGAAGCCGATTTAACAGAGTTGGTAAACTGGAGAAATGAAAATAAAATTTCTTTTCAAGAGAAATATGGAGAAAAACTAACATTTACGCCTTTGTTTGTTGAAGCTGTTGCTAAAGCGATTAAAGATTTTCCAAATATTAATGCTTCTGTCGATGGATCAAATATTATTGTAAAAGAAGATATCAATATTGGTATCGCAACCGCATTACCAAATGGAAATTTAATTGTTCCAGTAGTTAGAAATGTTGATAAAAAGAATTTGAAGGAAATAGCTAAAAAAGTAAATGAACTTGTAGAAAAAGCGCGAAATAACAAGCTAAAATCCGACGATATTAAAGGTGGTACATTTACCATTTCTAATGTTGGAACCTTTGGAAGTGTTATGGGAACACCAATTATTAATCAACCAGAAGTTGCTATTTTAGCTATGGGAATTATTAAAAAACGAGCCGAAGTAATTGAAACAAAAAAAGGCGATGAAATAGCAATTAGAAGTATGATGTACCTATCCTTATCCTTCGACCATCGCGCAGTTGATGGCTTTTTAGGAGGAAGTTTTTTACGTCGTATAGCCGATTATTTAGAACAATTTGATACTAAAATAAAAATATAAACATTTGTCATTCCTGCGAATCCCGTCCCGATAATTATCGGGAGCTAACAGGAAGGAATCCATAAAAACAAAAGTATGTCTTATAATATAAAAATAACAAAAGTTGAACATTCAAAAGTTGATGAACTTGATTTTGATAACATACCATTAGGAAAAACCTTTACAGATCACATGTTCATTTGTGATTATGAAAACGGAAAATGGTCGAATCCAAGAA
>JADFSQ010000166.1 GCA_022560715.1 Bacteroidota bacterium | reverse complement strand
TTATCACGCGAAGTATAGATGTTTGATATCTTTGAAAATTCAAATGTTTCCCCTTTAGATGCTTCGCCTTCATAAATCATTGACACTTTACGTCGGTCAATTTCAAATCGAGAAGATACTTTTACATCGCTGTTTTTAAAATCATGAAAGGTGTTATGAATAAATACAATACCAGATTGATTTGTAGTTTGCAGCATTTGCAAATATTCTTTATCAAATATTCTTTTTTCGCCTTCTTCAAAGTGTTGTGCACCACTGTTGGTAACTTGACCGTTGATACCAGATTTAATTAAAATGCTAGCCTTACAATTTAATGGAGTGATCGAAATTTTAGAACATATAGTATGAAGGTTATCAAAAGAAACAAACCGTTTAAAACAAAAAGAAAATTTTTCACCAAGAGGACTAATCCAAATGAATTCCCTTGTAAGAACACCATTTTTAAGGTTTAAAGACCTGTGATAATTTGAGAACGTTCCTTTTTCAAGATTTAATATTTCATTATTAATGAAAAAATCGACTCTTATAAAATCCGCGGCATTGGGCAGTTCGGTAACTTCATTGGTGTTACATTTATTAAACGTTCCTGAAACGAACATATTTCGGGTTTGTCCCAAATAACTCTCTTCGGTGCTGCTTCTAATTCCTAAATACCCATTTCCTAAACCAAAAATGACTTCACATTTTCCTTGAAATTTTCGTTTAAAATCGGTTTCAGTAACTATCCCATTTTCAAGGATTCCTTGACCTTGATGGTAATTTATTATTTTTTTCACTCTTAAATACTATGTGTTTATTATATGGATATATTTAATTTTGGGATGATTCATCTAACTTAAAAGAAGTAGTAATTTTAAAATATTCTTTCTTCTGTTGTGGTATCAAAAAACCGAAGTCTATTAATATCAACTCCAATAGAAAAAGTATCTCCTACACTGTATTGCTGTTGTGAGTCGCTTCTAAAACAAAACTTATGTTCAGGATTTCCGTTAAAACGAAAATAGATATAACTCTCACTGCCAATAGGCTCAATAGAATCTACAGTTATTTCCATATCTCGTGAAAGTCTCTTGATTTTTTCATATTTCTTATCGTAAATATATTCGGGTCGAAACCCAAAAGTGACATCTTTTCCTATAAATTCTTTTAAACAAGGTTTTAAATCTTCAGGGACTTCAAATTTTAAATCTTTAGATATAAAGGTTATGCCATTTTCTTCTATAATTTTCCCCTCAATAAAGTTCATAGAAGGGCTGCCTATAAAACCTGCAACGAATTTATTTGTAGGATTATTAAAAAGATTCATTGGTGTGTCAAATTGCATCACGTCACCATCTTTTAAAACCACAATTCTATCTCCCATTGTCATGGCTTCAATTTGATCGTGTGTTACATACACCATGGTAGCATTTAATTGTTTGTGTAGTTTTTTTATTTCTGACCGCATATGTACACGCAAATTTGCATCTAAATTAGAAAGAGGTTCGTCGAACAAAAATATTTTCGGATTACGAACAATTGAGCGACCAATGGCTACTCTTTGACGTTGCCCTCCAGACATATCTTTAGGTTTACGGTCTAAAAGATGTGTTATATCAAGAATTTTTGCAGCATTTTCTACAATTTCTTTAATTTCGGCTTTAGGTACTTTTCGTAGTTTTAAACTATAAGCCATATTGTCGAAAACGGACATGTGTGGGTATAAAGCATAGTTTTGAAACACCATAGCAATATCGCGGTCTTTTGGCGAAAGCTCATTCATTCGCACGTTATCAATGGCTATTTCGCCATCAGTGATTTCTTCAAGTCCGGCTATCATTCTTAACAAGGTAGATTTTCCACATCCTGATGGTCCAACCAAGACTACAAATTCTTTGTCCTCAATGGTTATATTTGCATTTTCGATGGTAGCCTCTTTAGCTCCCGGATATACTTTTTTTAAATTTTTTATTTCTATTGTTGCCATAATTTTTTATCCTTTTAATCCTGAACTAGAAACGCCTTGTACAAAATAGCGTTGGAAAATGATGAATATCGCTAATGTTGGTAATGAAATTAATATGGTGCCTGCCATCAATAAAGGCCAGTCTGTTAATAATTCGTGACGTAAACTTGCCATACCAAGAGGAAGGGTGTACATATCTTCAGTATAGGTTACAATTACTGGCCAAAGAAACTCGTTCCATGAACCTTGAAAAGTATAAATGGCGACTGCTGCAAGTGCGGGTTTGGATATTGGTAAAAATATTTCCCAGAATATTCTAAAATAACTACAGCCATCTATGAGTGCTGCTTGCTCTAAATCTTTTGGAATGGTTGAGAAAAATTGTCTCATTAAAAAGATATTTGTTACTGAAACCAATCCTGGTAAAATTAAACCTCCATAACTATTAATTAAAGACAGTTCGTTAAGTACAATAAATTTAGGAACAAGTAAAACAATGCCAGGAATCATTAAACTGCTCAATAAAATGGTAAAGATTATATTTTTCCCAGGGAATTCTAGTCTTGCAAAAGTAAAACCAGCTAAGGCAGCAAAAAACACGTTTGAAATTGTTTGAATTGTAGTAACCAACACAGAGTTAAAAAGCCACTTCCCAAAAGGTAGTTCGTTCCAAACATTTCTGTAATTTGCAAAAGTAGCATCGTCGGGTAAAAAGCTAATAGGCCATTCAAAAACATTTTTATCACCGCTAAAAGATATGGATAATGAAAACAGGAACGGACCAATATATATCATGGTCATAATCCCTAATACTATCAAGAATAATATTTTTTGAAGCTTAATTTGTTTCATAAATTCCTAATACTTTTCTATTCTTAATTTTAAATTCAATTCGCAATTTAATAATAGTCCGGTGGTAAATATTTTTTCTGAATTGCAGTAACAGTAAATATCAATAATGCTAAAATTACTGCGGAGGCTGCTCCAAGTCCAAACCTGAAATATTTGAATGAATTTTGATACACATAATACGACATGGTTGTAGAGCTGTTATCTGGACCACCACTACTCATTATAAAAATTTGGTCGAACACCTGAAAACATCCTATTAAGCTCATAACTACTACAAAATAGGTTACAGGACGTACCATAGGAACTGTAATATCCTTAAACAATCTCCATTGATTTGCACCATCAATTTTAGCAGCTTCGTATAAGGTAGTAGGAATACTTTGTAACCCTGCTAAAAAAGACACCATGAAATAGCCAGAAGTTGTCCAGATATTTAACACCATAATTGCAGGAAGAACTGTCGATGGGTTGGTAAGCCAGTCAATATTTGAATCAATTCCAACAGTATCTAAAATATAGTTTAATAGCCCTGGTTTAGAATAAATCCATACAAATATAATTGATGTAACTACTGAAGATGTTACGGCAGGAATATAAAATGCAGTTCTAAAAAAAGCTATACCTACTATTTTCTGGTTCATGATAAAAGCCAAAAACAACGACAACATGGTTTGTACTGGTACAACTCCCATAGTATAAACAATAGTATTCTTTACGGCCTTTACAAAAACTTCATCTTTAAATAGCTCAAAATAATTGCCTAAACCCACAAATGGCTTGTCTGGAATTAAAAGATTCCAATCATAAAAACTCACAACAAAAGCAAAGGCTATTGGGAAAAAGACAAAAACAGACATTAACAATAGTGGAAATCCAAGAAAAAGATAAGCCCAGAATCTTTGTTCTTTTTTACTGCTTGAGAATTTCATGTGTTAAATTTTATTTTTTTAAAGGTCATACTTCGACTGCGCTCAGTACTTGCATACTATTCGTTATTAATTATTCGCTAAAGTGATAAATGCTTTGCATACGCGGTTCATATTAGTTCAGTTTATATTTTTCTAATTTTTTGGCTAATTTTTTAAGAACCTCTTCAGGTTCTTTTCCTTTATAAAAAACGGCTTGCATTGCAGCTTCCGATTCATCAAACCATCGCTCTTTTAAATCAATTTTATACAATTTGGCATATACAACACTTTTCATAAACACACTAAATATGGAATCCTGATAAAAACCATTTTCAAGAGCTACACTTTTTCTGGTAGGAAGCGCAATCCCGGAAGATGTCCATTCTTTCATTCCTTTTTTTCCAGCGAGATAAGAAAACATTTTCCAGGTATCATCCAGATGTTTAGTTGTTTTTGGAATGACATAAGCTGTACTAAAAGCAAGTGTTGCTTTATACTTGCCCATAGGGAGTTCGGCTACCTTATATTTTACATCAGGAAAACTCTCTTTTAAATAAGGTATAAGCCATGCTCCTGAAATAATCATAGCTGCTTGTTTCCTGCCAAAAACATCTCCATTCCAGCCGGCACCTTGATTGGACGGTATGGTTGCAATTCCAGTTCTATACAGGTTTATGTAAAAATCAAAGGCTTCTATAAATGCGGGTTCCCCTATTTTTATTTCATTATCGTCAGAGATAAGTTCGCCTCCATTTTGATATGCAAAAGGCATTAACATATCTATAGTAGGTTCTACCACAAATCCAAATTGATTTGTTTTTCCGTCTCCATTGGTGTCTTTGGTTAATTTAGTGGCATAGGTAACAAGTTCTTCCCAATTTGTTGGAGGGCTTGTCAATCCTGCTTCTTCAAACATTTCTGTATTATAAAACAGTACGTAAGCGTTGAAATCTTTTCCAAATCCATAGTAGGTATCATTGTATTTGAAAGCATCTTTAAACAGCGGGAAAAAATCATCTACATCAAATTCGGGAGTGGCACTTATTAGAGAATCTAAAGGATATAGAACATTAAAACTCATATACGCAGGAGATGTACTTCCCTTTAGCCAAAACAAATCAGGTGCCTTGCCAGTACCCAGCATTAATTGAATTTTTTCAGTATAGTTTCCTGGAATGGGTTGATAATCGAATGCTACTTCAGGGTAAACTTTTTTAAAACTCTCCAGAGTTTCTCTAACAATTTTTTCTTCAGTTTGGCTTGATTGCCAACTTGAAAAACGCATATTCTTTTCTTCGTTAGAGCACGAAAAACATAAAGTTACTAAAACAATGAAATATGATATTCTCATTTGTTATAAATATATTCAAGACAAATGTATTAATTAATAAATGGAAATAATAAATCATTTTTTGCAAAATATAGCTTTATATTTGCATTAAATATAGTTTTAATGCTATTTTTTTATTAATATAGCACTATATGAAAGCAGATTTTCAAAAACTAACTAACACTACTGGTAATAATTCGTTCATTGATTTTTGGGTAAAATCAAATAGTTTTGGAGTGCATTGGCACTATCATCCTGAGATAGAAATTTGTTATGTAAAGCAAGGTGAAGGTCATCGAATAG
>JADFSQ010000165.1 GCA_022560715.1 Bacteroidota bacterium | reverse complement strand
ACTAGCAGGATGGACTATGTCCGCCAACAAGCGGAATCCATCCGCGGTAATCTTTCAAAAGGCATGGATTTCGTTTATCTGTTCGGCATCGGTGATGGAAGCGTTTTGCTAAACACAGCGGATGAGATATGCAAGGAAAACCGAGGAATTCTGGTGTTGGAACCCTCGCCGCAACATCTTTTAACTGTTCTCTGCCGGCAGGAATTTTCCGCTTTATTTAAATCAAATAAAATTTTTTGATTATAATGAAAATGAAATTCCGCTTTGGGTAGACGTTCTAGTAGAAAAAAGAGACGAATTAAAAAAGTATCTAGTATCTAAAAATATTCACCCTAGAGAAGAATGGCCCGCATTGCATACCAATCCTCCTTACTCATCTCAAGGAAATTTTAACAATTTTCCTAAAGCTTCTTTTTTCTCACGTAGCTTTTCTCCAAACTGACGTACAATTTCGCCACGTTGAGGTGCTGGCATTATTCTCCAAATTTTAAATGCTGAAGTAGCAGCATCCATCATTCTTTCATAATCCTCTTTGGTAGTGGTTTTTACTTTTCCAATTAATTGTCCATCAACTGGCGAATAGGATTCTATAAGTACTCCGTTAGAAAAATTATTTGACCCTGTTGAAGTCCCTTCGTTTATAGCTTTTACACCTAACTGTTGAAGTGCTTCTTGTATTCCAAAATCGGTTGCAACTGCTTGCATATATAATTGTGTTTTATTGATTATATTTATGTTGCGAAGATACTAATTTTTAGATTTTAGTATGCATAATTTATATCTAAAGTATTATCTTTAAACACACAATTTCTTAATTCATTCTGTAATGAAAAAAATCATTTATTTATGCTCCTTTTTACTAACTTTTTCATCGTGTATTAATACTGAAACAGAAGTAAAGACAGCTTCAGAATCACAGCCTTCAAAAGCTGAATTTGCAATTATCATTCACGGAGGTGCTGGAACCATCTTGAAAAAAAACATGACTTCAGAAAAAGAAGCTGCTTACAAAACAAAACTTGAAGAAGCAATTCGGGTTGGTTATACAATTCTAAAAAATGGAGGAAGCAGTTTAGATGCTGTTCAAAAAACCATCAATGTATTAGAAGATTCTCCGCTTTTTAATGCTGGAAAAGGTGCGGTTTTTACCAATGCAGGAACTAATGAACATGATACTTCAATTATGGATGGTAAAACATTAAATGCTGGAGCTTCGGCAGGAACAACAACGGTTAAAAATCCTATAAACTTGGCGAGAGCTGTTATGGAAAATTCTCCTCATGTGATGTTATCAGGAAAAGGCGCTGAAACTTTTGCCGAAGAACAAGGCTTACAAATTGTGGATCCAAGTTATTTTTATACAGAAAGTAGGTTTAACTCCTTACAACTTATAAAAGAAAAAGAAAGCGCAAAGCAAAAACTTGATGCAAAAGCTGTGTTTTACGATCCAGATATTAAAGATTCAAAATTCGGTACAGTTGGTTGTGTTGCCCTCGACAAAGATGGAAACCTTGCAGCAGGAACTTCAACAGGAGGAATGACCAACAAACGTTGGGGACGAATTGGCGATTCGCCTATAATTGGAGCAGGAACTTATGCAAATAATGCGACGTGTGCCGTTTCGAGTACAGGTTGGGGCGAATATTTTATTCGTGCAATGGTTGCTCACGATATTTCCGCTTTGATGGACTATAAAGGATTGACATTAAAAGAAGCTGCTCAAGAAGTTATTCAGAAAAAACTGCCAGAACTTGGTGGCGATGGTGGCATTGTTGCTGTAGATAAATACGGAACTATGGTTGCAGAATTTAATACCTCTGGGATGTATAGAGCTACCATGAATGATAAAGGAGAATTAGAAGTTTTGATTTATAAGGAGTAAAAAAAGTCTTTGCCCAAACCATAAAGGGTGGCTTATTCTATCTTGAAAAGAATTATATTGTAAATGAAGAAAAATGAGCTAAATATGTCTGGTATGCATTGTGGAGCTACTCCTCAAATTTTTAAAAATGCAGCCAAATTAAGATTAGATATGACAGAAACAGAAATAATTCTTTGGGATTATTTAAAAACAAAACCTGATGGTTTTAAATTTAGAAGACAACATCCAATACATATTTATATACTTGATTTTTATTGTCATAAATTAAAGATTTCAATAGAAATAGATGGAGATTATCATCTTAAAATGGAACAAAAAGAAAAAGATAGAGAACGAACCAACTATTTAAAAAGCATTGATATAACTGAAATAAGATTTACTAATAAAGACATTTTAAACAACCAACAAAATGTCATCAACAAAATAAACGCCTTATTACTGCAGACATCCCTTTAGGGATTGAGGGAAAGCGCAAAGGCAAAGACAAAATTTATGATTAAATTCTTCCCGAAATCGTCAAAATTATAATAATTAAGGAGTAAACACTATCTTTTTAAAGTAAAATGTCCTTTAAATTCTTTGCCATCAATTTTAATAATATACCAATAATCTGCAGTTGGTAATAGTTTGTTATTAAATGTTCCATCCCAAACAAAAGCTGTGTTTTTAGAAGCTTTTAAAAGTTTTCCATAACGGTCAAAAATAAACACTTCAGAAGTGCTGAAATACTCAATGCCTTTAAGGTTAAATGTTTCATTTTTATTGTCTCCATTTGGCGTGAAAAATCTGGGAATCACAAAATGCAAAATGTCTTGAGTCACTATTCCACAGCCATTTAGTTCTCGAACATAAATGGTGTATAATCCTCCTTCAACAGCTAAAAAAACGTTGCTGGATTGGTATAATATTCCGTCAAAAGAATATTCAAAATCACCAAAATTTAAAGTGGTTACAATAATAGAGTTTCCCTCTGAATTTACACTTTCAATTATTGGCGCATCTATTTGAGTTAGCGTAATTGTTTTAATGTTAGAACAGCCTTCATTGTTTGTAACTTCAACTGTATAAATTCCAGGTTCATCTACTATTATTTCTGAAGTAATTGCACCTGTACTCCAAAAGTATTCTACATTATCTACATCTGCTGATAAGGTGATCTCTTCGTTTTCACAAAAACTTAATTCTTCGTCAACTACTTGTGGAATTTCTATAAAATCTATTTGTAATGGAGTTCTTACAATAGATAAACAACTGCCATTTATCGTTTTGGCTTCAGCATAATATATGCCAGATACATCTGGAATAAAAGACGTACTACCTGATAAAAGCAGATTTCCGCCAACTGCTTCGTCATACCAATTAACTGTTATGCCATTAGGAACAGTTACTGCAAAAGCTTCGTTAGAATTTTCGCAAACAATAAGATTCCCATTACTAATTGGCGCATCAGGTAGAGGAATAATACTAACTTCGAAAACTTCGGACAAAGAATTGCATAGGGAATTAGATAAATTAATAACATCTTCAGCTACTTTTACTCTGTAAAAGATATTGCTGTTCAACAATGGTGTAATATATGTTTGATTTGTTTCTCCTAAAATATCTGTCCAATTAATGCCATCTAAACTTTGTTGCCATTGATAAAAATGAGTTGTAAAAATTGAAAAATCAGGAGTCGCTGTAAGTGTAGTAGAAAACGCTGTTTCGTTTTCGCATATATAGAGGTTTGAATTGTTTACTGTGTCTGTAATTGTTATTAAATCCCCACAGGTTTTAAACACAATATCGTCTATCGCAAGATCATTGCCACACCCACCAACACCATTATTTATCATTTTAAGAATTATAGATGTTTGGCTAGGCAAGGTTTGAAAAACTAAACCATATTTTTCCCAAATTGCTGTTGCGCTTGCTTCAATATCTCCAGTGTCTCCAGATGCCAATAAACTAGTATCTGAATTATCCCAAATTTCGAACCTCACGTTTATAGGAATCCCATTACCTCCACAACCTGAACTCGGAAGTAAATTAATTAACCACGAAGAAAATTCGTAAGATGTGTTTTCACAAAGCCCGGAAATTGTTGTCCTGTAAAATTCACCTGCAGTAAAATCGGCATTAACTATCAAGCTTTTACCATCAATATCGTTTGGCGTATGGTCTGGAGTGTCATGCCAATCGAAATAGGCTGTTGAATTCGAAATTGTATAATCACCATCATCAGGTGCGCCAGTAGTAAAATTATACGTCGTTGTTCCTGCGGGTAATTGTGGACCATTAACTGTTCCTGTTCCAAAGGTTTCTTCAAATATTGGATCTCCAGAGTTTCCACCACAAAACCCAAGTTGTGCTTGTAGTTTTAAAGTTGAAAAAACTATAAAAATAAATGCAATTAAATAATTGGTATTTGTAAACGATTTCACGTTTTAAATATAAGTATAATCACTAATAAACAAGTGTTATTCTCTATATTAGACCAAAATTTTAGTCAGGAATGTATGCGCAAACGATTGCGTAAAATTATAGATGAACTATGAACCAAAAAAATATACCATACTATGCAGTTATCTTTACTTCGACACAAACTGAAAAAATTAAAGGATATCAAGAAATGGCAGAACTAATGGAAAATCTTGCTAAACTGCAAGATGGATTTCTTGGTGTAGATAGCGCAAGAAGTGAAATTGGGATTACTGTTAGCTATTGGACAACTTTAGAGGCTATTAAAAACTGGAAGCAACAAAGTGAACATCTATTAGCTCAAAAAAAAGGGAGAAACAAATGGTATAGTTGGTATAATGTGAGAATTTGCAAAGTTGAGCGTGAATACGAGTTTAATGGTTTATGAAGTATTTATTTCCACGTATTAAATGGTAGCTTGCTTAATTGTGAGTTGTAATATTTAATTTGCCCTGTAACTTCTTCTCCTAACCAATCTGGTTTTATGAATGTTTCATCTTCAGAGTTTAGCTCAACTTCGGCAATTATTAATCCTTCGTTATCTCCAGAAAATTCATCGACTTCAAAAATGTGTTGTTCTACTTTTATTTCATAGCGAATTTTTTCAATAATCCCTTTTTCGCAGAGTTTTAAAAGTGACTCAGCATCAGTTTTAGAAATTTCTTTTTCCCATTCAAAACGCGATAATCCACTGTTATTCGATTTTCCTTTAACTGTTATAAATCCCTTATCTCCTTTTAGTCTAACACGTACTGTTCGTTCTTTATCTGTATTTAAAAAACCTTGTATAATTCGTGTTTTATTAAATGCTTCAGCTTTAAAACTTTTAGACCTCACTAAAAATTTACGTTCTATTTCTATCATATTTACTTTCCGTGAAAACGGAAATCTTTTTAATCGCTCTCAATATATATTCTTTTAAGAAAACTCTCGACCTAACTTTTGTTTTAAAGTTATAAATTTACACTATGCCAAACGATTTACCAACACGGAAAATTATTCATATAG
>JADFSQ010000164.1 GCA_022560715.1 Bacteroidota bacterium | reverse complement strand
ACGGTCAAAATGTGGTAGGTAACACCATGAAACTATCTATGGCATGCGATCATAGAACTGTAGATGGCGTTACGGGCGCTCAGTTTTTACAAACATTAAAAGGTTATATAGAGAATCCTGTAACGATGTTGGTTTAATTTAATTTGTCATCCTGAACTTGATTCAGGATATCATAAAATTTATAAAAAGCTCTGTTCCGATAGAGAAACAGAATTTTTAATATCTAAAGAAATCTATAATTCACTCAGCCGTTTCTGGACTAATAATTGTTACAACATTATTTACAGCATTTGCAGGAAATCCACCTTTTTTAGCATGTTCACGAACCATTTCTACGTTTGGAGCAAGGTAAACACAATACATTTTATCTCCAGTTACATAACTGTGTAACCATTGTATGTCCGATCCCATTTCTTTCAATACACCACAAGATGTTTGTGAAGCACCTTTTAAATCTTCGGCAGACCAATCGCCCAGTGCAGGTATTTCTCGTTCTATAACATACATATTCATGTTTTCGGCTAAATCTTCAGGTCTCACCATTGCTAATGCTGCATTATCAGCCTCTAGTTTTTCTATTTGTGACTGTAATTCTGCTACTAAAGCACCGTCATTATTTTCTTTTGTGTTATCGGCACAATTAGTGAAAGTTAATGTCATAATAACAATAGTTAAAGTTTTTAATGTTTTCATAATGTTTAGTTGTTGATTAAAAAATGATTTATAGTTTTTACTTTGTAAATGTATTGATATGAAATAAGAAATGATTCTACAATTAATTCAAAAAATTACAATTTTGAATCATTGTTTAAAAAACGAACAAAAATGGATTAGTTTATATGCTGCTGTACATATTTAGAAGGAAGGATTCCATATTTATCAAAAAAACATTTAGAGAAGTAAGCCGGGCTGTTAAATCCTGTTTCAAAAGCAATTTCTGAAATATTGCCTTTTTGTTCATGTAATAAATTCAATGCTCTGTGTAATCTAAACTCATTAATAAAACGATTGGCAGACTTACCTGTTAAAGACATTAACTTTCTATAGATTTGAGATTTGCTATACCCTAAAGCTTTACTAAAATCGTTAACATTAAAAGAAGGATTATTCCAAATTTTTTCTACGAATTCCATTAATTTGGTTAAGAATTTTTCTTCCGATGGTTTTAAAGTTCTTATATGTTCTTTGTTTATAAAAGCGTTTCTGTTTTCGCTTTCGTAAAGACTCTTTATTTGAGAAGAAATAACAATTTGGTTTTTTACAACTTCACACATACGAGTTGCTAAAGTAACAGCTTCTTCAAAAATATTATCCTTTTCTGTTACAGGAGTTCCTGATCCTAAACCAATTTTAAGCCTTCTGTTTTGGGCATCAAATTTTGGTGTTATATATTTAAAATTTGATTGAATTTTTAATGCACAAACAATAGCATTTGTCACCGATTTAAAAGAGATCAAATAGCTGTTATTGTCTTGTTTTACAACTCTTCCAACAAATTGCTTTAATGTTTTCGAAATACTATTATGAAATTTTTGAGTAAATATGCTGAATTGATTCGATTCAACCCTGTTTAAATAATTACTGGTTTCAATAACCATTAATACTCTAAAAGCTGTATCGTTTATTATATTCAGTTCAGTATCTTGAGCTTTTTTAGGATCAGAGATTCTTCCTAAAAAGGATTGTACAATATAGGGTTCTACTTCAATGATTGTATTAGGAACATCGCCATGAGAGTTAAGGTGCATTTCTTGAATGGACTTTTTGTTTGAAGCTTCAATTAAACAAAAAGCTGTTTTTCTTTCGTCATCAAACCAATAGGTAATGGCTTTACAACCGAACTCATGTTCAATTTTTAAATCTTCCTGATGCATTTGTGCCAAATCTTTAGATGAAACAGAATCAGGAACATCGTGGCGATCCATATAAATTGGCATACTTGACTATTTTCAAACAAGTTAATGATTTTTACTGAATTATACGATATGTAGAATATGAGAACTATAATTCAATCCCTTTGCTATTCAATTCTATTAAAGATTAACTTTTTACTTTTCCTTAATAACAGGATTTTTTTATCTTTAGACATTTTAATTTTAGTTTTAAATGAAAAATATTATCATAACTGGAACAAGTAAAGGTATAGGTTTTGAATTAGTCCAGCTTTTTTCAAATGCAGGTCATAACATATTGGCTTTATCCAGAAACTCTGATCCCATTTCTAATCTACATTTGAATAATGTCACTTTGTTTCCATTCGATTTATGCCGACTTGAAGATTACAAAAAAGTTAAGACATTTATTTCTTCTGAATGGAAGCATGTAGATATACTTATAAATAACGCAGGAATTTTACTCAACAAACCATTTGCCGAAACTTCAATGCAAGATTTTGAAGACGTTTATAAAACCAATGTTTTTGGTGTTGCAGAAATAACACGAACCGTTATTCCGTTTATGAAAAAAGATGGTCATGTGGTAACTATTAGCTCGATAGGTGGCGTACAAGGAAGTGTAAAATTTCCAGGATTGTCAGCTTACAGTTCCAGTAAAGGTGCTGTAATTACGCTAACTGAATTATTAGCCGAAGAATATAAAGAAACAGGACCTTCGTTTAATGTATTGGCACTCGGTGCAGTACAAACCGAAATGCTGGAAAAAGCGTTTCCAGATTTTAAAGCTTCAACTACAGCTTTAGAAATGGCACAGTATATTTTTGACTTCGCTTTACACGGAAACAAGTTATATAATGGTAAGATGTTGCAGGTTTCTAATTCAACACCTTAGCATTTTATAAAAATTAAAAAACAGTACTGTTAAACATTGCTATTTTTCTGTCGTCGGTAGTCAAATAATGTTTCATCAAATTTGCTGTCATACAGGAATGTATTGGTAAAACAATCAAAACATCTCCAATCTTATAATTATCAATTTCAGAATCTGGAACTTTTACAACTCCATGTTCTTGAGATAAACTTTTAATATAAGTTTCAGGAACTAAATCGCTCCATCCATTTTCTTTCTGTTTAACAACTTTACCATAAATTGCGACATCATTTTCGTCTGTTATGCTATCTTTTGAAAAATGAATACCTCCTCCATAAACTACAATCTCATTTCTATCTTTATGAATAGCAACAATAGGACAAGACATGGCAACCGTAATTTGATTAATTGTACAGGCTCCAATTTGATGTTGCATCAAATCATAGAAAACAAAATTTCCTGGGCGTATTTCATCAATTCCTGAAAAATCATCAGCCAAACTACAACTAGGTGTGTCCCCATAAGACAGTATTAAATTAGGATATTGTGCTTTAAAAATAGCTTTTAAATCTACAAGTACATTTTTACTCTTTTGATGTATTTCTAATACTTCAGTTTTGCTTCTGCTTTTGTAAGTATGTCCGGCATGACCTAAAAACCCTATAAATTCTAACTTTTCACTATCATGTGATACTTCTAAAATCGATTCAATAGTACCAATTTTAGAAGGCATTATTCCTGTACGGTTAGTGCCGACGTCTATTTTAATAAAGAAATTGACTTTGTGTTTTAGATGCTTATTTAAAAATAGTATTGTTTCTTTGGATTCAATTAAAAGGTTGAGCTGAATTTTTTGTGCCAAAGGATTAATTGTATCAATCTCTAATATATTAACAGGAAATGCTACGGTAATGTCATTCCATTCTTCAGCAAAATAAATAGCCATTTCAAGCGATGATACTGTTATTTTATTCACGCCAACTTCCTTAAACCATTGTCCAATTTCTAAGGATTGATGCGTTTTAAAATGAGGTCTTAAATCAACTTGATGTAGTTGTGCTCTAGAGAACATATTTTGAATATTCTTTTTGCATTTATATTCGTCTAGTAATAAAGTTGGTTTGGTAATCTTCATGATTTAATTCTTTTTTTCATATAAAGCAATTAACCCTAAAATAGGTCCTATTGCAAGAATAATATAAACATATTTTGGATTCCATGAGACATTAAGAATATTAATCAATTGAATGCTTAAGATAGTTATTGAAAACCCTATACAGTTTACAATAGTTAAAGCAGTACCTTTTGATTCAGGTAATGCGTTTTGAGCAACTAGTGTAGAAAATAAAGGAGAATCTGCTATTACTACCATTCCCCAGAAAATTAAAAAAATTATGAGTGCAGGACTATAGTTAATACTTAATAGAAAAGGTGAAATTAAACAACAAATGCAAGATAATAATAGTGCTGTAGTTGCTATTTTTTTAGCTCCAAATAACTGGGATAAATAACCTCCAATAACACAAGCTATGCCTCCAACTCCAATAATGATAAAAGATAGTATAGGAATATTAAATGTTACATTTGGATGTGTTACTGAATAATTTTTTAAAATTACAGGAACAAAAGCCCAAAAAGCATAGAGTTCCCACATATGTCCAAAATATCCAAATGCTGCTGAACGAAATTTCTTAATCTTAAAAACTTTTAGCCATGCACTAAAATCAAATTTCTGATTGGACTTTCTGTAAGGACCATTAGGCACAAAAAGCAACATTAAAAGACCTCCTAAACAGGCCAGGCAAGACGTAAAAATTATAACTACACGCCAAGGAAATCCAATAGTGAGTCCTTTTAATAAATGTGGAAATGCAGTTCCTATAACAAGAGCTCCAACCAGAAAACCTAAAGATTTACCTAATCCTTTTTGATAATAATCGGCAGCAATTTTCATTCCCACAGGATAAATTCCAGCAAGAAAAAAACCGGTTAAAAATCTAAATGACAATAGACTAAAAACTGTATTGTTCTCAATAATTACTCCAAGATTAAAGAGACTACCAATTATAGCACAAACAAAGAATACTTTTGATGGTGAATAACGGTCTGCTATTGTTAGAAGGGCAAAAATTAGTGTTCCTGCAATAAATCCTAATTGTACCGAAGAAGTTAAATAACCTAAAGCAGTTGCATTAAGTTGAAATGCGTTTACCAAATCATTCATAACGCCATTACCAGCAAACCATAGTGAAGTACAACAAAATTGAGAAATGACTATTATTGGAAGCACCCATTTTACTTTATTCGTAACTCTCATTGTTTCGATTCAATTGATTACAATATGAAATTAAAACTAAATTAACGGTTTTTTTCTGTTTAAGTATTATAAACCATTATTTTTGTGGCAATGCAAAACACACTTCAACAATACATTCCTCAACAAGCTTTGCAAGAAGTCTTATAGCTTTTAAATTATGATAATTTAACTATTAAAATTAAAAAGGAACGTAAAAACACGTCATGGAGATTATAAAAGATTGCCTAACGGAAAGCATCAAATAACAATAAATTCTAATTTAAACTCCTATCGTTTTTTAATTACGCTTATTCATGAGATTGCTCATTTTGAAGCC
>JADFSQ010000163.1 GCA_022560715.1 Bacteroidota bacterium | reverse complement strand
CAAATTGCCCACGATATTTTGTTCCTGCTACAAGGCTAGCTAAATCAAGAGTTACCACACGCTTGTTAAAGAGTATTCTTGAAACTTTTCGTTCAATAATTCTAATTGCCAAGCCTTCAGCAATAGCAGATTTACCAACACCAGGCTCACCAATTAGAAGAGGATTATTTTTCTTTCTTCGGCTTAAAATTTGTGAAACACGTTGTATTTCTTTTTCACGACCAATTACAGGATCGAGTTTACCATCTTCAGCCATAGTTGTGAGGTCACGTCCAAAATTATCTAAAACAGGAGTCTTGGATTTTTTTGTTCCTTTAGCAGTAGATTGGCTAAATATGTTTTCTTTTGAACTCTCTCCGGAAGAAGTTTCCTCGTCGGAAAATGATTCTGCTTTTGTTGGTTCAATAAAATCATCATCGTTTGAAATCATAAATTTAAACTGTTCTTTTACGTTGTCGTAATCCACTTTAAGCTTATTTAATAGTTTTGTAGTTGGGTCATTTTCATTTCTTAGCACACATAATAAAAGATGTGCAGTATTTATAGAGGTACTTTGAAACAGTTTAGCTTCTAAAAAGGTAGTTTTTAAAGCACGTTCTGCTTGTCTTGTTAAGTGTAAGTTCTTTTTTTGATTAGAAGAAATGGTAATATTAGGATTTGCTGGACTTAAAATTTCTACTTTTCGCCTCAAATGGTTCAAGTCAATGTCCAGAGCGCCTAAAATATCAATTGCTTTTCCGTTACCATCACGTAAAAGCCCAAGCATTAAGTGTTCAGTACCAATAAAATCATGACCTAAACGCAATGCTTCTTCTTTGCTATACGCAATTACATCTTTTACCCTTGGTGAAAAATTATCATCCATAAATTTCTTTCTTTCTGCATTAAAAATAATAAAAACAACTAAATAAAAGCAAAAATTATACCTTAATTATTATTATGTCGTAAATGACAATAAAAAGGTTGGAAAATCAAAATTTTTAACAGCATATTTATTAACGATAAACCTATTAAATATTGTTGATAAAAAGTCTTAAAAAAGGACGATATTTATAGCTTGTAGATTGGCAAAATTCTTATATTAGCTCGATTTGAAAACCTACTAAAAACTAATTAAATTTTATATGGCAGAAGGAGAAAAACTCATTCCAATTAATATTGAAGATGAAATGAAATCGGCTTACATTGATTATTCAATGTCAGTCATTGTGTCACGTGCTCTTCCAGATGTAAGAGATGGATTAAAACCTGTGCACAGGCGAGTGTTATTTGGTATGCATGAATTAGGTATAAGAGCCAATACAGCGCATAAAAAGTCAGCAAGAATTGTTGGAGAAGTTTTAGGAAAGTATCATCCACATGGCGATACTTCGGTGTATGATGCTATGGTGCGCATGGCACAAGAATGGAGTTTGCGTTATATGTTAATCGATGGACAGGGTAATTTTGGGTCCATTGATGGAGACAGTCCTGCGGCAATGCGTTATACTGAAGCACGTATGCATAAAATATCTGAAGACATGTTGGCAGATATTGACAAGGAAACTGTAGATCATAAACTTAACTTTGATGATACATTACAAGAACCAACAGTTTTACCAACTCGTATTCCAGGGCTTTTGGTAAATGGTGCTTCTGGAATTGCAGTAGGTATGGCTACCAATATGCCACCACATAATCTGTCGGAAGTTGTAGATGGAATATTGGCATATATAGATAATAATGACATTGAAATAGATGAATTAATTACTCATATAAAAGCTCCAGATTTTCCAACTGGAGGAATTATTTATGGGTATGATGGTGTGCGTGAGGCTTTTAAAACGGGTCGTGGGCGTATTGTTATGCGAGGCAAAGCAATAATTGAAGAAGTACAAGGACGTGAATGTATTATCGTTACCGAAATTCCTTACCAAGTAAATAAGGCAGATATGATTAAAAAAACTGCCGACATCATTAATGCTAAAAAATTAGAAGGAATTTCTACTATTCGTGATGAATCCGATAGAAACGGAATGCGTATAGTGTATGTGTTAAAACGTGACGCTATTCCGAATATAGTACTTAATAAACTCTATAAATACACAGCATTACAATCCTCATTCAGTGTTAATAACATTGCTTTGGTAAAAGGACGGCCTCAAATGTTGAATCTTAAAGATATGATTCATCATTTTGTTGAGCATCGCCATGACGTTGTTTCCCGAAGAACGAAATACGAATTGCGTAAAGCCGAAGAAAGAGCACATATTTTAGAGGGATTAATTATTGCTTCCGATAATATTGATGAAGTAATTAAATTAATTCGTGCTTCAGCAAATACAGATGAAGCAAAACAGAAATTAATAGATAGGTTTAAATTAAGCGACATTCAAGCCAAAGCGATAGTAGAAATGCGCTTACGTCAGTTAACAGGTTTAGAGCAAGAGAAGCTTCGTACTGAATATGATACGTTGTTAGTAACCATAGAAGATCTAAAAGATATTCTCGATAAAAAAGACCGTAGGATGGATATCATTAAAGAAGAACTTGCTCAGGTAAAAGATAAATATGGTGATGAGCGTCGTTCGGTTATAGAATATGCAGGAGGCGATTTATCTATTGAAGACATGATTCCTAACGAGAAAGTAGTCATTACTATTTCTCATGCTGGATATATTAAGCGTACTTCACTTTCTGAATATAGAACACAACATAGAGGAGGCGTTGGTCAAAAAGCTTCTACCACAAGAAATGAAGATTTTCTAGAACATTTATTTGTAGGAACAAATCATCAATATATGCTGTTCTTTACTCAAAAAGGAAAATGTTTCTGGATGCGAGTTTACGAAATTCCGGAAGGCAGTAAAACCTCTAAAGGCAGAGCAATTCAAAACTTGATAAATATTGAACAAGATGATAAAGTAAAAGCGTTTATTTGTACTCAAGACCTTAAAGATGAAGACTATATTAATAGTCATTATGTTATTATGGCGACTAAAAAAGGTCAAGTTAAAAAGACATCTTTAGAGCAATATTCCAGACCTAGAATTAATGGTATTAATGCAATCACTATTAGAGAAGGTGATGAGTTGTTAGAAGCTAAATTAACAACCGGAGAAAGCCAGGTAATGTTGGCACTAAAATCGGGAAAAGCAATTCGTTTTGAAGAAGCTAAAACAAGACCAATGGGTAGAAATGCTTCAGGTGTTCGAGGAATTAGATTACAACACGATAAAGATGAGGTAATTGGAATGATAGCTGTAAATGATATGGAAAGCGATATTTTGGTAGTTTCAGAAAATGGATTTGGAAAACGTTCAAGTTTAGATGCATATAGAATTACTAATCGTGGTGGAAAAGGAGTGAAAACCATTTCAATTACAGAAAAAACAGGGAGTTTAGTATCAATACAAAATGTTACCGACAATGATGACCTCATGATTATTAAAAGATCTGGCATTGCGATTCGGATGGCAGTACAAGATTTACGAGTTATGGGAAGAGCAACACAAGGTGTAAAATTGATTAACCTGAAGAATAATGATTCTATTGCAGCTGTTGCAAAAGTAATGCATGATGAAGATGATGTGGAAAATGAAGAAGGTGTTGATTTAGATACAAATGAAAACGATGGCACAACTCTTGATAACAATCAAACAGAAAATAATAATTAACATATAAACTTACTAAAATGAAAAAACAACTTGTATTAGGATTAGCTTTAATGTTAAGCATATTTGCTTTTCCACAGAAAAAAGAGCTAAAAGTTGTAGAGAAAGCTATTAAAAGCAATAACTATGCTGATGCTAAATCAGCAATAAAAAGCGCAGAATATCTTCTATCTGCAATGGACGATAAAACAAAAGCTAAATTCTATTTTTTAAAAGGTAAAGCACTCTATGCTAATGGCTCAGGAAACGATGCAGATATTACGGAGGCTTTAAACAGCTTTAAAACAGTAAAAGATATTGAAACTAAATCTGGCAAAAAAGTATATACTGCGCAAGTTGACGTTTTGAAAGTAAGTATGAGCAATGCATTTATTAAAAAAGCAAGTGATGCTTACGAAAGAAAAGATTATACTGTTTCCTCAATTAATTTTGAAAGAGCTTTTAGAATTTCTACTATAGATACATTGTATTTGTTTAATTCGGCTTCAGTAGCTGTTTTAGATAAGAATTATGATGCAGCTTTAAAATCTTATAAAGAGTTAATGGAAATTGGATATACGGGGATTACAGAAGAGTTTTTAGCCACTAATGTAGAGACAGGAGAGGTAGAATCGTTTCCAAACTCGGTTTTAAGAGATGCCTCTGTTACCACTGGAGTTTTTGAAAAATCTAGAAATGTTAAAACTAAATCTATAGCTGGAGAAATAGCAAAAAATGTAGCTCTTATATATATTGAATTAGGAGAAAATGACAAAGCAATTGAAGCTATTGAAGCAGCAAAAGCATTAAGTCCAAATGATTTTAATCTGTTAGTTTCAGAAGCTAATATCAGATATAAAACTGGTGATATGGATAAATATAGAGAGCTTATTAAAGAAGCCTTAAATATTAATCCTAATAATGTCGAATTACTGTTTAATTTGGGAGTAGTATCGGCAGATGAAAATAATACTGAAGCTGCCAAAGAATACTATAATAAGGCAATTGAACTTGACCCAACTTATACTAAAGCAAAAATGAATATGGCTGCTCTAATATTAGATCAGGAACAAGATATTATTGACGAAATGAATGGGTTAGGAAGTTCGGCAGCAGACGATAAAAGGTATGATGAATTAAAAGAAAACAGACAGCAACTATATAAAGATGCTATACCATATTTAACATCAATATTAGATTTAGAACCTGATAATTTGGGTGCAGTTAAAACTTTAATGAATATATATAGTGCTATAGACGATATGCCAAATTTTAAAGCAATGAGAGCAAGAGTTGAAGAATTAGAAAACCAGAACTAAAAATAAATAATAAATTTTGAAAAGCCACTTTATAGGTGGCTTTTTATATAATCTTTTTTATAACTCTTAATTTGTGTGTATGTGTATTAGTTTCAACATTGTAAATTCCCGAATGGTCTAAACGATCAATTTTTACTTTTCCGTACGAATGAATTATATAATTGTCTTTCATGATAATTCCAACATGAACTATATTGCCTTCAAAATCATCAAAAAAAGCTAAATCTCCGGGCTCACTTTCTTCAATAAAACTTAACACTTCACCTTCTGCTGCTTGTTGAGATACTTCTCTTAAAAGTTTATAACCATTAAGCTTATAAACCATTTGGGTAAATCCAGCACAATCAATCCCAAAAGGAGTATTTCCACCATTAAGTGATGGTGCATTTAAATATAAAAAAGCAGTTTTAATAAGATTGTCTTTTTCACTTATTCCGTTTGTAAAATGTCCATCGTAAGAATGATTTAAGAACGATAAACCGTTTAAGGAAGAACC
>JADFSQ010000162.1 GCA_022560715.1 Bacteroidota bacterium | reverse complement strand
GATATAGAACTCAAAAAAATTAACCTTTAGGTTGCGAAAAAGGAAAACTCAGCCTATTTTTTTATAAACTCAGCCGAAGTACTAATCCTTTTTCTCTAAAATTGCCTTACTTCTGAAAGTGCCTATTTAGGTTTACGTTTTAAAATAGGAGCAAGCACACATTATGGTTGGGCTAGACTCGACAACGGAACGACATCGGGTAATTGGGTTATAAAAGATTATGCTTATAACTCTACTCCAGATGCTTCTATAACAGCAGGACAAACAACTTTAGGTATTGACGACAATGAATTATCTAAAATTAAAATTGTGGCTATAAATAAAAGTATTGCTTTATTTAATTTACTTCAGGCTACAAATTACAGATTGTTTTCTATAACTGGGCAGTCTGTGTTAGACGGTAAGATTACTAATAATACTTATGTAATAGAAGCGAATACTTTAGCAAATGGTATTTATATTATAGAATTACAAGATGCAGAGTCTAATGCTGTAATTAGAAAAAAGATTGTGTTATAAATTAAAATAATTTTTTAACTCTTATTAGCTAATTGCCCACAAGCAGCATCGATGTCTTTGCCTCTACTACGTCGTAAATTAACAACAATTCTGTTTTTTTCTAAATGGTAAATATATTTGTTGATGGCTTCGTTTGGGGCTTGCTGAAACTCACTATCGTCGATTGGATTATACTCTATAATATTGACTTTACAAGGAACAGCTTTACAGAATTTTACCAATGCATCTATATCTTTTTGGGTATCGTTAATTCCTTGCCAAACAATATATTCGTAAGTAATTTTACGTTTTGTTTTACTGTACCAATATTCTAAAGATTCTTTTAAATCGGTTAAAGGAAAGGTCTTGTTAAAAGGCATAATAGAGGTTCTTACCTCATCGATAGCTGAATGCAAGGAAACCGCAAGATGAAATTTCACTTCATCATCTGCCAATTTTTTTATCATTTTTGGTACTCCAGACGTTGATAACGTAATACGTTTTGGAGACATTCCCAAGCCTTCGGGTGAAGTGATTTTATCAATGGCTTTAATCACATTATTATAGTTCATGAGTGGTTCTCCCATTCCCATAAACACAATATTGCTTAACGGACGATTGTAATACAATCGGCTTTCTTTATCTATTGCTACAACCTGATCAAAAATCTCGTCTGGATTTAGGTTTCGCATACGTTTTAAACGTGCTGTTGCACAAAACGTGCAATCGAGGCTGCAACCAACTTGAGATGATACACATGCGGTTGTACGAGTTTTTGTTGGAATTAAAACCGATTCTACAATTAACCCATCAAATAATCGTACTGCATTTTTAACTGTACCGTCTGTACTGCGTTGTATGGTATCTACTTCTATATGATTGATTACAAAATTATCTTCGAGCATTTGCCTTGTTGCTTTCGAGATGTTCGTCATATCCTCAAAGCTATGCGCAGATTTACGCCATAACCATTCGTAAACCTGATTGCCTCGAAAAGGTTTATCGCCTTGAATCTCAAAAAAATCACGTAATTGGTCTTTGGTTAGTGCGCGTATGTCTTTCTTTTTTACCGTCATAAGTTGTACAAAAATATAAAAAGGATTGTCGATTTACGATTTTTTAAATGAATAGTCTTACCAACATTAACGATTAAAGTATTTAATATGTCGGATTGCTGCTTTGCTGAATTAAATTCAGCATAAATCTCGAAAGACAGAAAAAAAATGAAAGCCTCGATTATCGAGGCTGTATTTTAGATTTAAATTATTAACATGGCATCACCATAACTATAAAATTTATAGCCTTCACTAATAGCTTCTTTATATGCTTTTTTAACAAAGTCATGACCAGCAAATGCTGAAGCCATCATTAAAAGTGTAGATTTTGGTGTATGAAAATTAGTAATCATACAATTAGCAATACTAAACTCGTAAGGTGGGAAAATAAATTTATTTGTCCAACCTGTATAATCGTTAAGTGTTGCACTTGATGATACTGAACTTTCCACAGCTCTCATAGCTGTCGTGCCTACTGCACAAATTCTTTTCTTGTTTTTTAAAGCAGTATTAATAATTTGGGCAGCTATAGTATCTACAACTATTTCTTCGCTATCCATTTTATGTTTAGATAAATCTTCTACCTCGACAGGATTGAAAGTTCCTAAACCAACATGCAAGGTAATTTCTGCAAAATTTATACCTTTTATTTCAAGGCGTTTTAATAAATGTTTTGAGAAATGCAAACCTGCAGTTGGAGCTGCTACTGCACCTTCATTTTTTGCAAAAATAGTTTGATACCGTTCTTCGTCTTCTGGTTCTACATCGCGCTTAATATACTTTGGTAATGGTGTTTTACCAAGCTCACCTAATTTAGCTCTAAAAGCGTTATACGAACCATCATATAAAAAACGTAATGTTCTACCTCTGGAAGTTGTATTATCTATTACTTCTGCTACTAATGTATCATCTTCTCCAAAATAAAGTTTATTTCCAATTCTAATTTTTCTGGCAGGATCTACCAATACATCCCAAAGCCGTTGGTCTGCATTAAGTTCTCTCAATAAAAACACTTCAATTCTTGCTCCGGTTTTTTCTTTATTACCAAATAATCTGGCAGGAAACACTTTGGTATTATTAAGAATCAGGACATCATCTTCATCAAAATAATCTATAATGTCTTTAAACTGCTTGTGCACTATGGTTTCATCTTTACGATTTAACACCATTAATCTGGCTTCGTCTCTATGTTCGGCTGGATATTCTGCTAATAATTCTTCGGGAAGGTTAAAGTGAAAGTGTGATAATTTCATTTATATATATTTATTTTTTGAAAGCTGCAAATATACAATCTGGAGATATGCCTTGTCAAGTATTTAAGTGTTTATTATTCCGCCATTTTAAAACCTAAAGTTTTTAAGTCGCTCCAAAAGTCGGGGTATGACTTTGAAACTACTGATGCCTCTTCAATAACTATTGAAACTTTTAATGCTAATGGTGCAAATGCCATAGCCATTCTATGGTCTTTATACGTTGAAATAGTTACATTTTCTTTAATAGTTTTAGAGGCAAATAATTGTAGAGAACTTTCACTAATTTTAATTTGTCCTCCTAGTTTTTCTATTTCAGTTTTCAAGGCTAAAAGCCGATCTGTTTCTTTTATTTTTAAGGTATGAAGACCTGACAGAAAACATTCAATCCCTAAAGCAAAGCACGTTACTGCTATGGTTTGCGCTATGTCTGGGGAATTATTCAGTTGACAGTTGACAGTTGACAGTTGACAGTTGTCTATTTTAGTTAAAGTGATAGTATCTTTATTAAATACTGTTTTCACTCCAAACTCTTTATAAATTTTGGTGACAACTGAATCGCCTTGAAGGCTATTTTTTTTATAAGAAGACAATATTATTTCTGTACCAATTTCGCTTAATGCAACAATACTATAGAAATATGAGGCTGAAGACCAATCGCTTTCGATTAACGATTGTTGATTGTTGATTGCTGATTGTTGATTTACTTTAATAATGTTGTTTTTAAATGATGTTGCAACACCAATATCGTTTAGCAAACTCAAGGTCATCTTAATATACGGAATAGAAGTGATTTGTCCTTTAAGTGTAAGTTCTAAACCATTTTTAAGTTTTGGGGCAATGAGCAATAAGGCCGAAATGTATTGACTGCTAACATTAGCATCAAGTGTCACTTTGTTTTTTGTAAGTGGCTTTCCTTTTATTTTTAAAGGCGGAAAACCTTGTTTGTTTACATAGCTAATATCTGCTCCTAATTGTTGTAATGCTTTAACCAATATTTTAATTGGTCGTTCTTGCATTCTGTCAGAACCTGTTAACTTGACTTCTCTACTTTCTTGAATTGCAAAAAATGCAGTAAGAAAACGCATTGCTGTCCCTGCGTGATGAATATCTATTATGTTTTCGAAAGACTGTAATGCTTTTTGCATTAGTTGAGAATCATCGGAGTTTGATAGATTCTCAATATTTATTTCAGGATATAATGCTTGTAATAGCAATAACCGATTAGATTCGCTTTTGGAACCTGTTATCGTGATTTCAGATTTGCGATTTACGATTTTAGATTTGTGAAGTGTAATATTCATATCCTCTCCTAAATCCTCTCCAGAGGAAAGGACTAAATTATTTTAGCTTTTGATTGTTATGATGCCTATCATGATCGCGTTTGGCTTTTAATTCGAGTTTTTTATTAAACGCCTCTTCAAGATTTATTCCAGTTTGGTTTGCCAAACATAACACCACAAACATAACGTCTGCGAGTTCTTCGCCAAGGTCTTTATCTTTATCGCTTTCTTTTTCACTTTGCTCGCCATATCGCCTCGCAATAATACGAGCCACTTCGCCAACTTCTTCGGTAAGTTGTGCCATATTAGTGAGTTCGTTAAAATACCGAACGCCGTGTTCTTTTATCCAAGCATCAACGGCTTGTTGTGCGTTTTGTATGTTCATGGTTTAATTTTTGTAAGAACAATTTGTTCTGCTTCTTTAATAATTACCTGAGTATAAAATTCTTTTAAGAATTCGTAATTTTCTGCTCCAATGGTCGCTTTTTTAATATCAAAAATAACCGATAACTGTATTTTATTTCCTACCATACTTGGAATGAATTTAAATTCTCCTAACTCGTTTGGCATTTTAATGCTTATTGGTTTTAGTTGTGATTCTAATGTGTAACCTTCTGGAATAGAAATATTAACAAGAAACATATCCTTAAAAGCATAACCAAAATCTATTGGAAACTCCCTCTTTTCTAATTTAAAAGGATTTTCAATAATTTTAAGAAAAGAAAGTGGTTGGATATAAATTTTATCTCCAATTATATCTGCACCAGTTTCTTGATAAAACTCAAAAGATTCAGAAACATATCCTTCGTACCCTTCAGTATTCTTAGCTTCATAATTAGAAATTTCAATGTTTTGATATTTTTCCTCAAGATAGGCAATAAAGCTATCCATATCTTGGTCTTTAAAATGCTCTCTAAACTTAAATGCATGATGGTTTTGAATATCTGGAATTTAGCTTACCTTCTAATGAACCATCCTCATTTAACTTAGCATTTAAGGAGAATTGCCCAATGGCTTGTTTTGGTTTATCAATTTCTATCTGCTTCCATATTTTGTTTTTATTATCAATATAAAGCCCCATCCAATTATAATCTTTAATAGGTAATAAATTCAAATCACTAAATTCAACTGTGGCATCCAAAAAATATTTTTTATCATCAATAACTGCATAGGCAAGAACATAATTTAATCTGTCAACGTTTGGAAAAAAGGGTATTAAGTTATCTTTGGTACTTATAACCACAGGGTTAGCTTTAATACCTGCATATCTTAACATAGCTACTAAAGTTAAATTTATATCTGCTGTACTCCCTTTCTTTTCCTTTAACATTTTTTTAATTCCGTAATAAAAATATTTACCATCTATTCCATTCCAAA
>JADFSQ010000161.1 GCA_022560715.1 Bacteroidota bacterium | reverse complement strand
ATTTATTCCCTATGCAAGACCAAGCGGCATTTCTTATGACTCTTATACCGAAAAAGTAAAAATGGCATTTTCCAAAATCGGAAAAACTGTTGATGGCATACATGAGTTTGATAATCCTATAAAAGCAATTCAGGAAGCCAAAGGCATTTTTGTTGGAGGTGGTAATACGTTTGTATTAGTAAGTAAATTGTATGAAAATAACCTTATTACTACGCTTCAAAATGTTGTAAACAATGGTACACCTTATCTTGGCACCAGTGCCGGAAGCAATATTTGCGGTCTTACTTTATGCACTACTAACGATATGCCAATCGTTTATCCTCCTAGTTTTAAAACCCTTGGTTTTGTACCATTTAATATTAACCCACATTATTTAGACCCAAACCCAACAAGCAACCACATGGGAGAAACCCGGGAAACAAGAATACAAGAATTTCATAATTTTAACACACAGCCTGTAGTTGGATTAAGAGAAGGCAGTTATTTACAAGTAAAAAATAATGAAATCACTCTTAAAGGAGAATTTACTGCACGAATTTTTGAACATAATAAAGTGCCTTATGAGATAGAACCAAATTCAACTTTAAATGATTTATCATAAAAAGTTAAAGTTTCACAACAATATGGATCTAATCCATACTTTAGTGTTCATTAAAAACAATTGAATATATTTTCGTTTAAAATCCTGATGTTTAGCAGGATTTTGTTTTTTATCTTTGCATTAATAAAACACCGTAAATGAATAAGAAAGTAATCTTAATGATTCTTGATGGTTGGGGAAAATCTCCAGATCCAAAAGTTTCAGCCATAGATCATGCCAATACACCATTTATAGATTCACTTTACACAACATATCCAAATGCTTCTTTAAGAACTGATGGCTTACATGTCGGATTACCCGAAGGTCAAATGGGAAATAGCGAAGTTGGACACATGAATCTTGGTGCAGGCAGAATAGTTTATCAAGACTTAGTAAAAGTTAATCTTGCAGTTAAAAACAATACATTACATCAAGAAGCTGTATTAGTTGATGCCTTAAACTATGCAAAGACTAACAACAAGAATATTCATTTTTTAGGATTGTTAAGTAATGGTGGTGTGCATTCTCATATTAATCATTTATTAGCTTTATTAGATGCTGCTGAAGAATTTGGAATTCAAAACTCATTTATTCATGCCTTTACCGATGGTCGTGATGTAAGCCCTAAATCCGGACTTGGATTTATTGCCAAACTGGAAGAACATATAGAAAATACCAACAGTAAATTAGCAACAATTACCGGTCGTTACTTCGCAATGGATAGAGATAATCGATGGGAACGTATAAAATTAGCTTACGATTGTTTGGTTAATGGAATAGGTGAAAAATCTACGAGTGCTCAAAATTCTATTCAAAAAAGTTATGATGATGGAGTTACCGATGAATTTATAAAACCAATTGTGATGGTGGATAGTAACAAAAAACCGATTGCTACTATTAAAAATGATGATGTTGTTATCTTTTTTAATTTCAGAACTGATCGTGGAAGACAACTTACTCAAGTCTTATCGCAAAATGATTTTCAGGAACAAAATATGCGAAAACTGAATTTGTATTATGTTACCATGACTAATTATGACAACTCATTCAATGGAATCAAAACAATTTTCAACAAAGAAAACCTCAGCGAAACGCTTGGCGAAGTATTAGAAAAACATCAAAAAAAACAAATTCGTATTGCTGAAACAGAAAAATATCCTCATGTTACTTTTTTCTTTTCAGGCGGAAGAGAACAACCTTTTGATGGTGAAACTCGAATTTTAAGAAATTCACCAAAAGTAGCAACTTACGATCTTAAACCAGAAATGAGTGCTTTCGAATTACGTGATGCTCTTATTCCAGAACTACAAAAAGGTGAAGTAGATTTTGTATGCCTTAATTTTGCAAATGGCGATATGGTTGGTCATACTGGAGTAATGGAAGCTGCAATTAAAGCTTGCGAAGCTGTTGACAAATGTGTAAAAGATGTTATTACAACTGCACTCGAGAATAACTATACTACAATCCTTATTGCCGATCATGGTAACTGTGAAACGATGGTAAACCCAGATGGAACGCCACATACATCGCACACTACAAACCCTGTGCCTGTAATTTTAATCGATAAGGACATAAAATCTATAAGTAATGGCATTTTGGGAGATTTAGCGCCCACTATTCTTAAGTTAATCGGAATTGAGAAACCAGACATCATGACACAACATTCTCTGATAGAATAAAAAATGTAGATTTATTGTACTTTTATAAAGCATATAAAATAAACTGATGAATTTTCACGATAAATTAATTATTGCCATAGATTTTGATGGCACCATTGTAGAAGATGGTTACCCTAAAATTGGCAAGCCAAGACTTTTTGCCTTTGAAACCTTGAGAAAACTTCAAGAAGATGGACATCGATTAATTTTATGGACTTACCGAAGCGGAAAAACATTGACAGAAGCTGTAGCCTTTTGTAATAAAAATGGTATAAATTTTTATGCAGTAAACAAAAGCTATGCAGAAGAAGAATTAGATGACACAAAAAGTCGAAAAATTTATGCCGATTTATTTATTGACGACAGAAATATTGGAGGTGTTTTGGGCTGGGGAGAAATCTACCAAATGATTACTAACGAAATTCCTAATATGAAAGTCCAAAAAAAGAAAAAAGGATTTTTCGGATTATTTAAATAATTATTGATTATTAATTAAATCAAAGTAATCTTTATCAATGGCTTCTCTATGATCTGGATGCGCTATATTTACCAAAGCCTTTACTCGTTCTTTTATAGTCTTCCCATATAAATTAGCAATACCATATTCTGTTATAATATAATGAACATGTGCTCTGGTTGTAACTACTCCTGCTCCAGGTTTTAAACAAGGTACAATTCTGCTAATTCCTGATTTAGTAACCGAAGGTAAAGCGATTATTGCTTTTCCTCCTTCACTTAAAGAAGCTCCACGAATAAAATCCATTTGCCCTCCTACTCCAGAATATAACCTTGTGCCTATTGAATCTGCACAAACCTGACCTGTAATATCAACTTCTATTGCAGAATTAATCGAAACCATTCTTGGGTTTTGCTTTATTATAGAAACATCATTTGTATAGTCTGATTCTCGCATTTCAACAAAAGGATTATCATCTACATAATCATACAATCTTTTAGAACCCATTAAAAACGTAGCTAAAGCTCTTCCTTTATTAATTCCTTTATAATTGCTATTTATTACATCCTTTAAAATTAAATCTATAACTCCATCCGAAAACATTTCGGTATGCAACCCTAAATCTTTATGATTTGTTAAACGTGTTAATACTGCGTTAGGAATAGTACCAATTCCCATTTGCAATGTGCTTTTATCTTCAATTAAACTTGCAACATAATCACCAATTTTGTTTTCTATTTCAGTTGGTGCTGGTATAATATGTTCAGGTAATGGTTCATCACATTCTACAAATAAATCTATTTCAGAAATATGAATTATTCCATCACCATGAGTTCTTGGCATTTGTTTATTTACTTGTGCCAGAACACATGAAGCATTATCAATAGCTGCTAGAGTGGCTTCAATTGATACTCCTAATGAACAATAACCGTGTTTGTCTGGAACAGATACATGAATTAACACAACATCCAAATCAATTATATTTCTTTTAAAAAGCAAAGGCACTTCACTTAAAAAAACTGGTGTATAAGACTCATTCCCAGCCTTTAACGTATGTCTGACATTTTTACCTATAAAAAAAGAATTTACATGAAAACTATCACGCAATTCAGGATTAGCATAAGGTGCTTCTCCTTCAGTGTGCAACTGACATATTTCTACATTGTGCAATTCCTCATGTCTTGCAGTCATTGCTTTTATTAAAACCTGTGGCACTGCTGCTGCTGCCTGAATATAGACTCTATCATTCGATTTTATTACTTCTACCGCTTCTTCTGCAGTTACAGCTTTATACATGACTTTTATTTTAGGTGACAAAATTATAATAAAAATAGAATATATAAACTATCAAAAGTCATGTTCTAATAAAAATTAACCCAAGCTTAATTTTGAGTATCTTTGCCATTATTTTTAAGTATGATTATAGTAAAAAGTAAAGAAGAAATAGAGTTAATGCGCGAAAGCGCTTTAATAGTTTCTAAAACTTTAGGAATGATTGCTGCTGAAATAAAACCTGGAGTTACCACATTACAAATAGATAAAATAGCCGAAGAATGTATTCGAGATCATGGTGCTGTTCCTGGTTTTTTAGGCTTGTACGATTTTCCAAATACACTTTGCATGAGTCCGAATGATCAAGTAGTTCATGGTGTTCCTAATAGTGAACCTTTGGTAGAAGGCGATATTATTTCGATTGATTGTGGTGCGATAAAAAATGGGTTTTATGGTGATCATGCTTATACGTTTGCAGTAGGTGAGATTGCTCCAGAAACTGAAAAACTACTTCAAATAACCAAAGAATCACTTTATGTTGGCATTAAAGAATTTAAAGCAAATAATCGTGTTGGAGATGTTGGTTTTGCTATTCAAAACTATTGCGAATCTCATGGTTATGGTGTTGTACGAGAATTAGTTGGTCATGGTTTAGGACGTAAAATGCACGAAGACCCGGAAATGCCAAATTATGGTCGTCGTGGTCGTGGTAAAAAATTTATTGAAGGTATGGTCGTTGCCATCGAGCCTATGATTAATATGGGAACTCACAGAATAAAACAACACAAGGACGGTTGGACTATTACAACTCGCGACAATAAACCATCTGCACATTTTGAGCACGATGTGGCTTTGATAAATGGTAAACCAGAGTTGCTTTCAACGTTTGCATATATTTATGAAGCTTTAGGAATTGTGAGTGATGAGGAGAAAGAATTTAGACACTAATTTCACGAATTTATACAAATTAATTATGCTTATATACAAAAAAGAATCTTATCAAATTATTGGAGCTTGTATGGAAGTCCACAAAGATTTAGGGAAGGGATTTAGTGAAATCATTTATGGTGATGCTTTAGAAATTGAATTTAAAAATTGTAATATCAATTATTCAAGAGAAGAAAAATTTAATATTTCATACAAAGGAAACCTTTTGCCTAATTATTATTATGCTGATTTTGTAATTGACAATAAAATAATATTAGAGATTAAAGCTATTTCTCAACTAACCGATAGTCATATAAAACAAACTCTTAATTATTTAGCCGCTTCAAAATTAAAACTTTCTCTTTCTACACCATTTACAAGCACTACAAGCCGAAAATCCATTCCAAAAACAATGCTAATACTGCCAATTAGATTTATATTATGACTTTTTGTTACTGTTGTGGTATAACTTCCTTTTATATATGTTTTCTCAATACCTTGAACGATATAAGTATCACTTTCATTAATCTCTGGATCAACCGTTGTTGAACGAAAAGAAACCAGTGTAGGTGTGTTCGTAGTCGTT
>JADFSQ010000160.1 GCA_022560715.1 Bacteroidota bacterium | reverse complement strand
GATTAATGGATAAACTTTGCGCTAAACAATTAATTGGGCGTATTGCTTGTCCTGACGACAGACGAGTAGTACATATAAAAATCACAAAAAAAGGATTATCTCTTTTAGATAAGATATCAAAACAGATGCATTTAGATTTTTTAAAAAATTTAAACGAAAAAGAAGCTGGGCAGTTAAGTGATTTGCTCGACAAAATAAGATGACAACTTGTTGTCTTTCTGAACAGAGTGAAGAATCTCTGTAATCTAAAAAAATGTCAGTTCGAGCGTAGTCGAGAACTATCACCTTCAATTAAACATATAAATAAAAAACAATAAAATATACAATGAAAACAATATTGCACAAAGCAGAAGACAGAGGGTTTGCCAATCACGGATGGTTACAAGCAAACCATTCATTTAGTTTTGCTAACTATTACAATCCCGAAAAAATGAATTTTGGGGCTTTACGAGTGTTGAATGATGATGTTATTGCCCCAAAAATGGGCTTTGGTACACATCCGCATAACAATATGGAAATCATAACAATTCCGTTAAAAGGCGTATTGAAACATTGCGACTCAATGCACAATAAATGGCAATCTGTTATACAAGATGAAGTGCAGGTAATGTCCGCAGGCACAGGAATTGAGCATTCAGAAATTAATGGTTCGACAGACGAACATTTAAGTTTGTTTCAAATTTGGATTGTTCCCAATAAAGAAAATGTTACACCTCGCTACGACCAGAAAAAGTTCAATTCTAAAGATCGAAAAAATAAACTTCAAATGTTGGTAACTTCTATAGACGAAAATGTTGATGGTACTTTAAAAATTCATCAGGATGCTATTATTTCTCGAATAGATTTAGATAAAGATTCAATATTTAGCTATATACTTAAAAGCGAAAGTCATGGTGTTTTTACGATGAATATTTATGGTAAGTTTTCAATAAACAATACTGATATAGAAACACGAGATGCCATAGCGATTTCTGAAACAAATAGCTTTTCTGTGACTTCAAACGAAGCATCTTCATTATTGTTCATTGAAGTGCCTATGTTATAGAATTAGGTGAGTTAAAAAAAAGAATATTTGAGCATCCAATAGAGGATGCTTTTTTTATGCAAAAAATGTCGATATTTGTGTTTCAATTTGCGCAAAGGATAGCAGTGACATCCTTTTTATGTTGAATTTAATTCAGCATAAAAAGATACAGCGAATAGCCTGATTCTCCGAAGTTTTCACGAAGGAGAATGCGCCCAAAAACTAATTAATTATGGCAATGAATAAAAATACAGTGTTGGCTTGGGCTACTACAATTATGATTATAGTAGGATTAGGACTTATTGCTCTTGGGGCTTTTAGATACAATGAGGTAGCGGGATGGGGTTTTGCAGCAGTTGGTGTTGGTTTTTTTGCAATTGCCTGGGTGTTTAACGCTTTAAAAGGAAGAGTGTAACGATTTAAGATTTACGATTGTAAATTTTTGATTTCAAAAGTGTCAGTTAAATAATATATATTATATAGCTGAAATTTTTTTGCAACTTTGCAACTTTGCAATTTTTTGAGATTTTTTTTTACTATTACCCCAATAACTTAATAACCCAATAACTAATTTACTAATAACTATTATCAAACAATGAGCGACGATAAAAAAGTAATCTTCTCAATGGTTGGAGTTACAAAAACTTATAAAAGTGCCAATACACCGGTTTTAAAGAAAATATATTTAAGCTTCTTTTATGGAGCTAAAATTGGAATTTTAGGACTTAATGGCTCTGGTAAATCTACATTGTTAAAAATTATTGCTGGCATCGAAAAAAATTATCAAGGTGATGTTACCTTTTTGCAGGATTATTCAGTTGGGTATTTAGAGCAAGAACCCCAACTTGACGATGATAAAACTGTTTTAGAAATTGTAAAAGAAGGTGTTGCTGAAACGGTCGCTATTCTTGATGAATACAACAAGATAAACGATATGTTTGCTTTGGAAGAAGTATATTCTAATCCAGATAGGATGGAAAAATTAATGGCACAGCAAGCCGAACTGCAAGATAAAATTGATGCTTCTAATGCTTGGGAACTCGATACCAAACTCGAAATAGCAATGGATGCTCTTCGTACTCCTGAAGCTGACAAAAAAATAAGGATACTTTCAGGTGGCGAAAGGCGTCGTGTTGCTTTATGTCGTTTGCTACTGCAAGAACCAGATGTATTATTGTTAGATGAGCCAACCAACCATTTAGATGCAGAATCTGTACATTGGTTGGAGCATCATCTCGCACAATACAAAGGAACAGTTATTGCGGTAACTCATGATAGATACTTTTTAGATAATGTTGCTGGATGGATTTTGGAGTTAGATAGAGGCGAAGGTATTCCCTGGAAAGGAAATTACTCGTCTTGGTTAGACCAAAAATCGAAGCGGATGGCACAAGAGAGTAAAGTAGCATCCAAACGTCAAAAAACTTTAGAGCGAGAATTAGAATGGGTTCGGCAAGGTGCTAAAGGTCGTCAGGCTAAACAAAAAGCACGTTTGAAGAATTATGATAAGCTAATGAGTCAAGACCAGAAGCAATTGGACGAAAAACTGGAAATCTATATTCCAAATGGACCGCGTTTGGGAACTAATGTAATCGAAGCCATTGGAGTTAGTAAGGCTTATGGTGATAAATTGCTTTATGATGATTTGAATTTTAAATTGCCTCAAGCAGGAATTGTTGGAATTATTGGACCAAATGGAGCAGGAAAGACGACTATTTTTAAGATGATAATGGGAGAGGAAACTTCAGACAAAGGCGAGTTTAAAGTTGGCGAGACTGCTAAAATTGCTTATGTAGATCAGGCGCACTCAAATATAGATCCTGAAAAAACGATTTGGCAAAACTTTAGCGATGAGCAAGAGCTTATTATGATGGGAGGAAAGCAGGTAAATTCTCGTGCCTATTTAAGTCGGTTTAACTTTAGCGGAAGCGAACAAAACAAGAAAGTAAAACTACTTTCTGGAGGAGAACGAAATCGCTTGCATCTGGCGATGACCTTAAAGGAAGAAGGCAATGTATTGCTATTGGACGAGCCTACTAACGATCTTGATATTAATACGTTACGTGCTTTAGAAGATGGTCTTGAAAATTTTGCAGGCTGTGCTGTAGTCATCTCTCACGACAGATGGTTTTTAGATAGAATATGCACTCATATATTGGCTTTCGAAGGTAATTCTAAAGTGTATTTCTTTGAAGGTGGTTTTAGTGATTATGAAGAAAACAAGAAGAAGCGTCTTGGTGGCGATTTGATACCAAAACGAATAAAATATAAGAAGTTAATCAGATGAAATATTTGTCTAAAAACTATCGTATAAATGACCTTCGGTAAAGTTTTTATAAACTCTGTTGTCATCTTCCGATTGTAAATTAGAGGTTCTACTCAATCTCTTATGTTCTGCTTTTAACTTAAAATACTTTATAATTCCAAGCAGTAATAATACAAGAAATACAAATCCAGTTATTGTCAATATTGTAACAATATTAATTTGTTCAATTAAAGAAAGCGCACGAATTGTAGTAGGTAAAAAAGTGTTAAACATAATAGCAGTGATTTGGGATAAATAGCAAACCAAAGATATGATATTTTTTTCATAAATGCAACCAAAAAACAATATTATTTAGCTGAAAGTCAACACGATAACATAAATGTAAAATTTACAATTATAGTTTAAAATGTTTGATTAATTTTAGCTTCTAATTATCTGCACTTTTGAAAGACACATTTAAGCATAAAGGACTGCGCAAACAATTGGTTAATGTCATTAAAGCCAAAGGAATAACCGATAAAGATGTGTTAAAAGCCATAGGTAAAGTACCCAGACATTTGTTTATGGATTCTGGATTTTTAGACCATGCTTATCAAGATAAACCGTTTCCGATTGCTGCAGACCAGACCATATCTCAACCTTATACTGTAGCTTTTCAAACCGAATTATTACAAATAAAAAAAGGTGATAAAGTCCTTGAAATTGGAACTGGCAGTGGTTATCAAGCAGCTATTTTATGCGAACTTGGAGCTAAAGTGTATAGTATTGAACGTCAATTAGAGTTGTTTAAAAAAACAAATTTATTCCTGCCTAAATTGGGTTACAAACCAAAAAAACTAATTTTTGGCGATGGTTATAAAGGCTTAAAAGATGAGGCTCCTTTTGATGGTATTATTGTCACTGCAGGAGCACCTTTTGTGCCCAAAGCATTGATGAGCCAATTAAAGATTGGAGGACGACTTGTTATCCCTGTTGGTAATGATGTGCAAATTATGACTTTGTTTATTAGAAAAGATATCAAGGAATTTGAAAAGCATGAACTTGGCGAGTTTCGTTTTGTGCCTTTGTTGGAAGATAAGAATTGATTGGATTTTTTTATACTTTGTAATTTTAACCGTTAAATTATTATGAAACGTTTTTTTCTTGTTTTAATACTTTTCAGTACTCCATTTACAACTATATGTTCTCAAAACCTCGATGAGTTGTCCTTAAAATATGCAAAAGCTTCTTTTACCGAACTATACGAATTTTTTAGTTTACCAAATGACGCTTATAATCCTGAAGATATTGAACCCAATGTAAAATGGTGCGAAAATGCTTTTCAAAAACGAGGGTTTAAAACGCAACGTTTAAAAACAGAAACTGTTCCGTTATTGTTAGCTACACGAGATTATCCCAATGCCAAAAAAACAGTGTTAATTTATCTTCAAATTGATGGACAACCAGTTGATACGAGTAAATGGCATCAGCCTAACCCTTATATTCCAGTTTTAAAAGAGAAGAATGAAAAAGGGGATTGGGAAATTATAGATTGGAATAATATTTTCTTCTTCATTATAAATTGCATTTCCAATAGCAATAGCATCTCCTGGAATAAAACCAAGTTCCCTTGCTTTTTTAATTTCTCTTCTCCTTAAATTATCTGCATGATGTGCTAAACTAAAATCAAAAAGATGCATATCATCCACATTAGTTCCTTCAATTTCTTCTTGAATAAAAGCTGGTCTTTCAACCTTTTTTCCACCATCTAAAACCAATACTTTTGTTAGCCCAATTGGTTTAGGTACTTTTATTCCTGCATTATGAAGACGTCTTGCTATTTCAAGTTCATAATAGAGTGCTGTTGAATCTCCATCATCTCTAACTTTAGCGACATGATTTGTATTTGGAACTCTATAAACGGCACTTGACATACCCTGATTTACTCGATTAGTTAAAAATAACGTATTTCCTGTTAATGTCATAAAAATCAATTGTAATAATACTTTTTAAATCTTGCTCTTTTGTTACTATTCTATAATAACAATAATTCTAACACAACTTTAAACTAAATTCGAGAAACCTATTCTTCTTCACTAATATTTCCAGTTTCTTCTTCTTTTTCATCTTCAGGGTTTGCTAGTTCCATTATTTCTCCTTCTTTTGCTATTTCCTCTTCTTCTCTAACTTCTTTTTCCTCAATTTCTGAATCACTAA
>JADFSQ010000159.1 GCA_022560715.1 Bacteroidota bacterium | reverse complement strand
ACTCTCGCTTGACTTTCTTGCATACAAACAGTACTCAATAGTACCTATTTGTACCATTGGCCCAAATTTGCCGAGACGAACACTTACTTGCCTTCCATTAGAATCTTCTCCAAGAATACGTTTTCCTGATTCTCGTTCTGCATTTGCTTGTACGTCTTCAACTTTTGGATGAAAGTCTTTATAAAAATCTTTCATCATTTTAGTCCAACTCTGTTTTCCTGCAGCAATATCATCGAATTGATCTTCAACTTTAGCAGTAAAATTATAGTCTAAAATAGTTTCAAAATGAGTGACTAAAAAATCGTTAACAATCATTCCAATATCTGTTGGAACTAATTTGCCTTTATCTGATCCTACCTTTTCGGTTAATAAATTATCTTTTACATTCCCATTTTGAAGTGTAAGTTGCGAATATTTACGTTCTACGCCTTCAACTGCTCCTTTTTCTATATAACCTCTGTTTTGAATCGTGGAAATTGTTGGTGCATACGTCGATGGACGACCAATACCAAGTTCTTCTAATTTTTTAACTAAAGATGCTTCGCTAAATCTATAAGGTGGACGAGTATAGCGTTCGGTTGCTGTAATATAATTATTTTGAAGTATTTGATTTACTTCTAAAATTGGTAGCATTCTTTCTTGTTCTTGCTTTTCGTCATCAGTTCCCTCAAGATATACCTTTAAAAAACCATCAAATTTAATTACTTCTCCATTGACCATAAACACGTCATTATGAGTTGAAGCGCTAATATTTACAATGGTAAGTTCTAACTGTGCTTCGCTCATTTGAGAAGCAATGGCGCGTTTCCAAATCAATTCGTACAATCGCGCTTGGTCTCTATCAATATTTACAGAGCTACGAGAAAAATCGGTTGGACGAATAGCCTCGTGAGCTTCTTGTGCTCCTTTAGATTTTCCTTTATAATTACGCGGTTTGCTATATTGCGAACCATAAGTATTTTTAATTTCTAACTCGGCTGCTTGTCTTGCATCATTAGATAAATTAACACTATCTGTTCTCATATAAGTAATTAAACCTGCTTCGTAAAGACGCTGCGCCATTGTCATGGTTTTACTTACTGAAAAATACAGTTTGCGAGATGCTTCTTGTTGTAGTGTTGATGTTGTAAAAGGTGCAGCTGGCGATTTTTTTATTGGTTTTTTTTCTAAATCTGAAACATTAAACCCAGCTGATACATTTACTTCCAAAAATTTATATGCCTCTTCTTTTGTAGCAAAGGTTCTTGAAAGTTTGGCTTTAAATAATTGCCCGCTTTCAGTAGAAAATTCAGCATCTATTCTATAAGAAGCTTTTGCTTCAAAATTTTGGATTTCACGTTCGCGTTCTACAATTAAGCGCACAGAAACCGATTGTACTCGTCCAGCCGATAAGCCACTTTTTATTTTTCGCCAAAGTATTGGTGAAAGTTCGTAGCCTACAATTCTATCCAAAACGCGTCGTGCTTGTTGTGCATCAACCAAATCGTAATCAATACCTCGTGGATTTTTTATAGCATTCTGAATTGCGGTTTTTGTTATTTCATGAAATACAATACGTTTTGTTTTTGCTTTGTCAAGTTTTAATGTTTCAGCCAAGTGCCAAGCAATGGCTTCTCCTTCTCTATCTTCATCACATGCCAACCAAACCATTTCAGCATTTTTGGCTAAATCCTTTAATTTTTTTACAGTAGCTTTTTTGTCCTTGGGAACTTCATACTTAGGTTTAAAATCTCCTTCTACATCTACGCCTAATTCCTTTGAAGGCAAGTCGGCAATATGTCCAAAACTGGATTCGACCTTAAAGTCTTTACCAAGAAATTTTTCAATAGTTTTTGCTTTTGCAGGTGACTCAACAATCACTAAATTCTTCGCCATAGTTCTATTTTATAAGGCTACAAATGTATATTATTTTTTTTATTATCAAATTTAATTTTGAAAATGGTACAAAAAAACCTGCCAGAGACAGGTTTTTAATATCTAATAATTTATTAAGTTTTATTCATTTGTTTCTCCATTGGTGCTAATTTCATCATCATTATCAAAACCAATAACCTCCTTATATATTAAATACGTTGGATGATATACAAATGCAACAGTAAACAAAGTACCAATTCCACATAAAATAAAACCTACAACTTGAGCCAATAATGAACAAACAAATATTAACCCGAAAATGAGTAACCATTTTTTATGACCTAATTTAAAACTAATTTTTACAATATCTCCAACGTTTAATTCTGGGTTAAACGCAAAAATTAATGCGAAAAGTGAGAAAGGAACCATCATATAAATTAAAGGAATATAAAATAATAATACTGAAGGAATCGCTATCAAAACAGTAACCAACATTAACATAAAAGTTTTACTTAAATATTTTCCATTAATAAAGCAAAAGAAGTCTGATGTCTTTATAGTTTCACCTTCATCTAAAGCTCTCATTATTCTAAAAAAGGCTGCATTTAAAGCTACCGAAACTGCTCCTAAAACAAAAATACCTACAATTACAAAGAGAATATAAAGAAAAGACATTCCTGCAAAAAAATCACTATACATTTCAGGGTTGCTGTTTCCACTTTTTACTTCAGCAATCATCATAGTAATTAAAGGTATGTATAGAACAATAATTAATGGCAGCATAATTATAATGTTAAATATCTGCAATAAAAACCCTTGCATCCAAGTCTTTTTAAATAACTCTATAGATGCACTAAAAATGGTTCCAAAATCTAATGCCTTTGCATTATTTATTTTGTCTTGTAAATAATCAATTGTATTCATAAGGTTAGTAGTATTTTATGTTAGTACTCAAAAGTAAATGGTTTACAGCTACTTTACAAATAAAACTTTAAATCTGACACTTTGTCATAATATTTAAAATAATTGTATCTTTGCATGATGATTGACATCATTACAAACAATGAGATTTCCACTTTCGTAGAAAACAGATATGGAAAAGATATTAGACCAAAACAAACAAGGCGAAACCCTTGTTTTAGAAGCCAAAGAAAACAACCAACGTAAACTTTTTATAGAAAGTTATGGTTGCGCTATGAACTTTAGCGATAGCGAAATTGTGGCTTCTATTTTAGCAAACGAAGGATTTAATACCACGCAAAATCTTGAAGATGCCGATTTGGTTTTAGTAAATACCTGTTCTATTCGTGATAAGGCAGAACAAACCATTAGAAAACGTTTAGAAAAATACAATGCAGTTAAAAAGATAAACCCAAAAATGAAAGTTGGCGTGTTGGGTTGTATGGCAGAACGCTTAAAAGAAAAATTTCTTGAAGAAGAAAAGATTGTGGATCTCGTAGTTGGTCCTGATGCTTATAAAGATTTACCAAACCTTATTGCCGAAGTTGAAGATGGCAGAAACGCCGTTAATGTTATCCTCTCTAAAGACGAAACCTATGGCGACATTTCTCCCGTTCGTTTAAACAGTAATGGTGTAACTGCATTTATATCCATAACTCGTGGTTGCGATAATATGTGTACGTTTTGCATAGTCCCTTTTACTCGTGGTCGCGAACGTAGTAGAAATCCGCAAAGTATTATTGAAGAATTAAACGATCTTTGGAGCAAAGGCTATAAAGAAATCACCTTATTAGGTCAAAATGTTGACAGTTATCTTTGGTATGGTGGCGGATTGAAAAAAGATTTTGCAAAAGCATCTGAAATTCAACAAGCAACAGCAACTAACTTTTCACAATTATTATCCCTTTGTGCAGAAGCGCAACCAAAAATGCGCATTCGTTTTTCAACGTCAAACCCTCAAGATATTTCGTTAGATGTTATTAAAACCATGGCAAAATATAACAACATCTGTAATTACATTCATATTCCTGTTCAAAGCGGAAGCAATCGTATTTTAAAAGCGATGAATCGTTTACACACACGTGAAGAATATTTTGAATTGATTGACAATATTAAACGCATTATTCCAGATTGTACAATCAGCCACGATTTAATTATCGGTTTTCCTACTGAAACCGAAGAAGACCATCGAGATACATTATCGTTAATGGACTATGTAAAATACTCCTTTGGCTATATTTTTACCTATTCAGAACGACCAGGAACACTTGCAGCACGAAAAATGAAAGACGATGTGCCTGAAGAAGTTAAAAAACGACGCTTTAATGAAATCCTTCAATTGCAACAAAAACACAGCATGTTTAGAACGCGAGAAGATTTAGACAAAGTTGTAGAAGTCTTGATTGAAAAAGAATCTAAAAAATCGTCAGCACATTGGTCTGGACGCAACGAACATAATACAGTTGTAGTATTTCCAAAGGAACACTATAAAATTGGTGATTTTGTGAATGTAAAAACAACCGAATGTACAAGTGCCACGCTTATTGGTGAGGCAGTTGGATATTCTGAAAATAATTGACCTGTATTCCTGCGTCCACATGCCGCTGAAGCTTTAGCGGAAACACAAGGCAGGAATCTCATGAAAAACTAATAAATTAAAAAGATTCCCACTTTCGTGGGAAATAAATATGGAATCAGTACAAGCTATAAAACAACGTTTCGGAATTATTGGAAATGATACTGCTTTAAATCGTGCTATAGAAAAAGCGATTCAGGTGTCACCAACAGATATTTCGGTTATAGTTACAGGCGAAAGTGGTGTTGGTAAAGAGAGTATCCCAAAAATCATACATCAACTTTCACATCGAAAACACTCAAAATACATTGCCGTAAACTGTGGTGCAATTCCCGAAGGCACAATAGATAGCGAGTTGTTTGGTCACGAAAAAGGTGCGTTTACTGGTGCGGACAAACTTCGCAAAGGTCGCTTTGAACTTGCGGATGGTGGAACTCTGCTGCTTGATGAGATAAGTGAAGTTTCGCCAACAACACAGGCCAAGTTACTAAGAATATTGCAAGAGCGAACTTTTGAACGCGTAGGTTCAAGCACAAGTAGAACCGTTGATGTTCGTGTTATTGCAACTACGAATCGTGATTTACCCGCGGAAGTGGCAAAGGGCACGTTCCGTCAAGATTTGTATTTCCGTCTGAATGTATTGCCTTTGCGCATGCCTCCGCTTAGAGAGATCATTGAAGAGCTTGACGAATTGGCAGAGAATTTCTTGAAACAGCTTGGAGCTCGTGAAGGCAAACCGCTTAAGATGTTTGAGCCTGGGGTATTGCAATTATTGCGTGAATACTCCTGGCCGGGTAATGTGCGGGAATTGCAGAACATGATTGAACGGGCGATAATACTTTCGCGTTCCGATCGTATTACCAAGAAAGAACTAACCGGCCTGTCCTTAGGCTCCGGCAGCGTCTCGGGAAGCGGCGGTGTCTCCTCTCGGCAAAAGATTCGCCCTATGGCCGAGGTAGAAAAAGAACATATCAATTTTTGTCTTGAGCAGTTGGGATGGAATATGTCTGAGTGCGCCGAACGATTGGGGATGCACCGCAACACCCTCCGTGCCAAGATCAAAGAGTACGGCCTGACCCGGTCGGAGTAATGGTTCAAACCTCCACTCTTGACACACACCCGTCTGTTTTTTTTCGTCTGTTTATTGTCAGAAC
>JADFSQ010000158.1 GCA_022560715.1 Bacteroidota bacterium | reverse complement strand
GTGGAGTCAATATTTTTAAATTTTACATGAAATAAACATAATTACTTTTATTAATACTTCTTTGTGATACTTTATGCCTTTTTAGCGAACTTTGTGGTTACAAACCAATTTTTTTACCATTAAGTACGCCAAGAAATTTACTTTAATAATTCACATTTCCTCTTAGTCTCCAGTTTTCAATCTTCTTCAGTTTTTTAGAGAAAAGCCAATAATATTAACAAGAACTTATATGAATATTGAAAGTTTTTTTAAGTTATTTGCACTTAATTATGTTTAATGAATAGTTAAAATGAGAAAAATAATATTTCTAGCAACATTTCTATTTACTATAGTAGCTTCTGCACAAATTTTTGAACCTGTTAAATGGGAGTTTGAATCTGAAAAGATTAGCGATAATGAGTACGAATTAATTTTTACTGCCATTATTGATGAACATTGGGCAGTATATTCTCAATTTGTTGACGATGGTGGACCAATACCAACAGAGTTTACCTTTGAAAAAAATGAAACCTATATATTAATTGACGACGTAATTGAAAGTGACGAAAACAAGGTGACCAAACACGACCCTGTTTTTGATATGATTGTGTCTAAATTTTACAATAAGGCTGTATTTAAACAAAAGATTAAAGGTATTGGAGACAATGTAATAATTAAAGGAAGTCTCGTATTTATGACCTGTGATGATGAGCGATGTTTGGCTCCAATAGATGTGTCTTTTGAGTTTAATCTATCTTCAACAGGAGCTAGTATTGGTCAGGAAACTATAATAGATAATGCTGAAATTAATGATGAAGACACAAATAGCATATTATATGGATTATCACCTAGCGACATCACAAAATCCGATTTAAAATGTGAAAACGAATATATATCAGTAGTAGGAGATGTAAAAGGAGAAAAATCGCTTTGGAATATTTTTGTTCTTGGTTTTTTGGGTGGTTTATTAGCACTTTTAACACCTTGTGTATTTCCAATGATTCCGTTAACGGTTAGTTTTTTTACAAAGAAAAACGATCAAAATAAAAGTTCCGGGATTTCTAAAGCCATACTGTATGGGTTTTTTATTTTAGCAGTTTATTTAATATTGAGCATTCCGTTTCACTTATTAGATTCGGTAAATCCAGACATTTTAAATGAGATATCGACCAATGTCTGGTTAAACGTAATTTTCTTTTTAATATTTCTAATTTTTGCATTCTCCTTTTTTGGATATTTCGAGCTTACGCTTCCGGCGAGTTGGACAAATAAAACTACTCAAGGAGAAAATGCAGGAGGTATTTTAGGTATATTTTTTATGGCATTAACACTTGCTTTAGTGTCGTTTTCTTGTACTGGACCAATATTAGGATCGCTATTAGCAGGCTCTTTAACAGCCGATGGAGGAGCCTGGCAGTTAACAGCAGGAATGGGTGGTTTTGGTTTAGCTTTAGGCTTACCATTTGCGTTATTCGCTATGTTCCCTAATATGTTAAATGCCTTACCAAAATCTGGTGGTTGGCTAAATACTGTTAAAGTAGTATTAGGATTTTTAGAATTAGCATTAGCCTTTAAATTCTTATCGAATGCCGATTTAGTAAAACATTGGGGAATTTTAAAAATTGAAATATTCTTAGGATTATGGATTATCATTTTTGCAGGTTTAACACTTTACATATTTGCAAAAATTAAATTTCCGCACGATTCACCAATAAAAAAATTATCGTTTTTTAGAATCTCTTCAGGAATATTAGTTGCTGCATTTACTGTTTATTTAGTTTCCGGATTTAGAATAAATAAAGATACCAATACATATACACCTTTAACTTTATTAAGTGGATTAGCGCCACCTGTTGGGTATAGTTTCTTGTTTCCAAAAGATTGCCCGAATAATTTAGAGTGCTTTAAAGATTTAAAAACTGGAATTGCTTATGCTCAAAAAGTAAATAAACCCATTATGCTCGATTTTACAGGCTATGCTTGTGTTAACTGTCGTAAAATGGAAGAGCATGTGTGGTCAGATAAAACCATAGATAGCTATTTACGAAACGACTTTGTGCTTATTTCATTATATGTGGACGATAAAAAAGAATTACCTCAAGATCAGCAAATAGAGGTAAACAGAATAAATGGAGGCACTCGAAAACTAGAAAATTATGGACATAAATGGGCGAATTTTCAAACACAATTTTTTCAAACCAACTCACAGCCTTATTATGTACTAATGAGTCCGGATGGAACACAAATTCTAAATCAACCTGTTGCATATACACCAGATGAGGAAGATTATGCACAGTTCTTACAATGTGGATTAGAGGTTTTTAATCAATTGAAATAAAGAGAAAAATAAGGATAAAATAATTCAAATCTATACAGCTTTAGTGTAACACAAATCACTTTATTATGCTAGAAAATTTTTGGTTTAATGTAGAATATGGGATTAACCATGTATTAGATTTTAATGCTTACGACCACGTTCTTTTTTTAATGGTACTAACAGTTCCTTACGTGTTTAAAGATTGGAAACGTGTATTGTTGTTAGTTTCGGTATTTACAATTGGTCACACCTTGTCTCTAATATTGGCAGCTTATAATATTGTTGGTATTAACGGAGTTTTAGTTGAATTTTTAATACCTCTAACAATATTAATTGTAGCCTTGTACAATGTGTTTAAAGAAGGGAAAAGAGTTAAAGAACATAAAATAGGAATCTTATTTATTACAACTCTGTTTTTTGGATTAATCCATGGTTTAGGTTTTGCTCGGGAATTTAAAATGTTTATTGGAAAGGATGAAAGCAAGGTAGAACCACTTTTAGAATTTGCTTTAGGAATAGAAATATCCCAAATTATTATCGTCTTTATGGTGTTGTTTTTAGGGTTTATTGGGCAAACTATTTTTAGATTTTCAAAACGTGATTGGGTTATGGTTATTTCTGCAATTGTAGTAGGATTGGTTATTCCAATGATAGTAAATAGTGATTTGCTCTCTTAAGTTAATAGGAACCCTTATAAAAGTTTGGTAAAACTTTAACGACACTTAAGTTGTAATTGAAATAGTAAGCAAGTATATTCGTTATACCATTTTATTATAAATTGACGATTTAATTAATGCCAGAAAAGAAACAGTTAAAATACGATATCGCATATTTACGAATGGCTGAAGTGTGGGGAGAATTATCCTATTGCCAACGTAAACAAGTTGGAGCCCTTATTGTTAAAGATAGAATGATAATTTCCGATGGTTACAATGGTACACCAACCGGGTTTGAAAACGTTTGCGAAGACGAAGATGGCTATACAAAATGGTATGTGTTACATGCCGAAGCTAATGCTATTTTAAAAGTAGCGGCTTCAACACAATCCTGCAGAGGAGCAACATTATATATAACACTTTCTCCCTGTAAAGAATGTAGTAAATTAATCCATCAGGCAGGAATTATAAGAGTTGTATATAGCAAAGCATACAGAGAAGATTCTGGATTACAATTTTTAAAAAAAGCAGGAATAGATATAAAACTTATAGGTGATTTAAAATAGTGAACATTCAAAAAAAATATCTGCCTTTAATTATTGGTGTAGCAATTGCTACTGGAATTTTTATTGGAGGAAAGTTAAATTTTGGCGATTCTTCCAATAGATTATTTACTTCAAATTCTAAAAAAGATAAGCTAAACAGACTTATAGACTTTATTGATTATGAATATGTTGACTATGTTAATACAGATAGTATTGTAGATGTTACTATTAACAACATTCTGGATAATTTAGATCCACATTCTACATACATTCCCAAAAAAGACCTCAAAAGCGTTACTGAAAACATGAAAGGCGATTTTGTAGGAATTGGAGTAAGTTTTTATACCTATAGAGATACAGTTACGGTAATAAGAGCATTAGAAGGAGGACCGAGTATTAAAGCCGGAATAAAAGGAGGAGATCGCATTTTAATTGCCAATGGAGAATCTATTTATGGGAAAAACTGGAGTAATGAAGCGGTTGTAAACAGGCTTAAAGGTGAAAAGAATACCTTAGTTAATTTAAAGATTTATAGAAGAGGAGAACCAGAACTTTTAGAGTTTAAAGTAAAACGCAGCGAAGTTCCGATTATAAGTGTTGATGCTGCATATATGCTCACCAATAATTTGGGGTACATTAAAATAAATCGTTTTGCAGAATCTACCTATAAAGAATTTAAGAAAGGGCTTAACAAACTTCAAGATAAAGGAGCCACAAAACTTGTTTTAGATTTACGTGATAATCCAGGAGGCTTTTTAGGCATAGCAGAACAAATTGCCGATGAATTTTTAGAAAAAGGAAAACTTATTTTATTTACTAAAAATAAAAAGGGACATATCGAAAAAAGTTTTGCAACCAATCGAGGTAGTTTTGAAGAAGGTGAAGTATTTGTACTTATTAACGAAAACTCTGCTTCAGCAAGCGAGATAATAGCAGGTGCTTTACAAGATAACGACAAAGGCACCATTGTTGGTCGCAGGTCTTACGGAAAAGGATTGGTGCAACGCGAAATGTCTTTAGGAGACGGAAGTGCTATACGCCTTACAGTATCACGATATTACACACCCACAGGACGTTCTATACAGCGTTCTTATAAAAATGGAAACAAAGATTACTACCACGAATATTTTGAAAGAATAGACAATGGTGAACTATCGAATGCGAGTAAAATAAAAGTTGCCGACTCATTAAAATTCATAACTCCAAAGGGTAAAGTTGTTTATGGAGGAGGAGGAATTATTCCTGATGTATTTGTTCCTATTAATAAAAAAATGGAAAATGAAACAGTAAATCGTATTTTGGATAGAGGTATTATGAGCTATTTTGTTTTTGAAGATTTAGATAAGGACAGAAGTATTTACGAAGGCATTAATGAAGAAGATTTTATTACTGATTTTGTTGTAAGTGATGCACTTCTAAATCGTTTTAATGATTATTTAAATGCCAGAACGAGATTTAAAATAGTTTTCGTAGCATACAATGATGAAATAAAACTTTATATTAAAGCAACTTTTGCTCAACAATTATATGGTAGTGAAGCTTATCAAAAAATTGTAAACAGCAATGATGTGATGATAGATAAGATAAAACAGTTAATTGAGGAAAGAAAATAATATTTCTTAAGATTTCCTTTTTTGAATTTTCTCAATCCGCTTTGAAATTCTTAAAATTGAAAGCAATAAAATAACACAAAGTCCTGCAAACATAGTAATAAAAGCTATAATACTTTCACCGCCAAAAGGGGCGTTAAAATCTATTTTAGTAAAGTTATAAATAACAAGTATAACTGCAATTACCGAAAGAATGGATGTGAATATTTTCATAAGTTAACAGCCTCAAGGGCAAGCCTACGAGACATTATATGGATTAATTTTTTCTATTTAAATACAAGATTCAGATAATTGAACCCACTGGTGGGTTAAAATAATGCTTTTATGTTTGATGTAAATAATTTTACAGCAATTGCTAATAAAATAACGCCAAATATTTTACCTGTAATACTAATCCCGTTTATCCCTATAATGCGTTCAATTCTAGCTGAGGTTTCTAAAACAATCTAAATAACGATAACATTAACAATAAAAGCAATAATA